>JAISND010000241.1 GCA_031276615.1 Treponema sp.
TCAGGGGACAGAGCAGGAACACCGCCGCCGCAAGACCCGCGGCCGCGGGGACAGGAGCCGCCGCGCCGGCCATTTCCGCGGCCGTGTCCGCCGGCGCGAAGGCGCCGCCCGCGCCCGGAACCAGGCCCGCGGCGCCGGCAAGGCAGGCCAGCCCGCCGCCGGTGAAAGCCCAGAGCAGCAGGGCGGTTATCATTCCGCCGGCGCAGCGGCGGGCGCTGGATTCCTTTGCCAGCGCGCCAAGGCTGCCGGGATTTACCGGGGGCGCCATGCGGGGAACGAGGGCGGCGCCGAATCTGCCGCAGAGGGGATAGGCAAAAATGAAGACCGCCGCTCCGGACGACGCAAAGGGAGCGGACGCGGCGAGGAGCGCCGCCTTGAGGCCGAGCGCCGCAGCGCCGGCAAAAAATCCGTACACGCCGATTCGGGAATCCTTCAGGATGGCAAGGCGTTTATCCCTGTCCGCGCTGCCCAGAAAGGCGTCAGCGGTATCCATGAGTCCGTCAAGGTGGAAGAGGTTGAAGCAGAGGTACTGGACTATCAAAACACAGACAACGCTCAAAGAAACGCTGCCGAAAAAACGGCGGAGGATCGTGAAGCATAACAGGCCGAGGAAGGCAGGGAAGATTCCGATAACGGGAAGGTAAAAATCCATTCGGGAAGGATCAAAGCGAAAGGGCCGCCTGACCGGAATGCGCGAAATTACGCTGAAGGCCGAAAGAAAACGATCAAACATTGTTTTTCCTCCCCCCGGCAGCGGAAAAGTCCCCGCGCTACCGGGGGCGGGAACATCCGGACGGGCTGCCCGCCGGCGGGAATCCCCGCGGCGGCGCGGCAATATCAGAAATTTTCTTCGGTCTTGACGGCGTCGGTCACGCGGGCGTCCGCAAAGGAGGCCATGTTCCGCGCCGCCAAAACGCCCAGCTCGACAATGTGCCCGCCGATAACCGCGCCGGTTCCTTCGCCAAGGCGCATTTCAAGACTCACAACCGGCTCAAGTCCCATGCGTTCAAGCAGGGGCCTGTGTCCGGTAACTTTGGAAAGATGCCCCGCAAAGAGCCAGTCCGAAACGCCGGGATTGATAAGCCAGGCCATGTAGGCCGCGGAGCTGACCGGGAAACCGTCGAGTACGCAGGCTATGCCTTTTCCCTCAAGGCCGAGGATGAAACCCGCCATCATCGCAAAATCGGCGGAACCCAGTTCCCTGAGTATCTCTTCCCCCCTGGGCGGAGGATTCCGGCGCTTTACCGCTTCCGTGACAATCCGCCGTTTGTGTTCCAGCATGGCATCGTCAATGCCGGTACCCCGGTCAACAACATCGCCCGGGCCGAATCCGGCGGCGACGAGCATGGCCGCGGCGGTGCTGGTGTTCCCTATGCCAAGGTCGCCGATGGCGGTGATGCCGTATCCCCTTTCCGCCGCGTCCTTTGCCAGAGACCGGCCGCGCTCCAGGGCGGCTTCGGTTTCCCCGGCAGTCAGGGCGGCTTCACGGTAACTGTTGCGGCTGCCTCCGTTGATCCGTTCCCGCAAAAAACGGCAGACCGGCTTGAGTTCCCCGTCGGGCGGAAAATCACCGCCCCTTACTCCGGCGTCAACAAGGGTGATCTCCCAGCCCGTACCGCCGGCCAGGGCGTTGATCCCCGCGCCACCCGCGAGTATGTTCAGCACCATCTGCCGGGTCACCTCCTGCGGGTACAGCGACACTCCTTCGCCGGCGATGCCGTGATCCCCGGCAAAGACATAGATTCCCTTTTTGCCGATTTTGGGCGGAACCTGTTTCTGAATCTCCGCCATTTTTATGCAGTAGGTTTCCAGCCTGCCCAGGCTTCCCCGGGGCTTGGTAAGGTTGTCAAGATGCCTCTCCATTGCGGTTCTGATGTTTTCCATCAATTTCCTCCTTCGGATATATTTTTGTTGCGCATAACATCAGTGTTGCCCGCCGGCGTCATGTTTTTCAGCACAAGCATACAGGCCTGTACCTCTTCCCAGGAAAAAACTTCCAGGTTGACGACGCCGCCGTAATCTTCGAGCAGGGGCAGCAGTTCGCGGAGCCACGCTTCATCCTGCCGCAATCTGCGGTGATCGGCAAGCCGCCCGTCGCGCAGGGCCGCTTCCCGGTCAATGCCGTGCAGGTGAATCTCCGTGACGCGATCCCGGTACCGCGAAAAAAAGGCGGCGGGGCTTTTCCCTTCCAGCAGAAGATGCCCCGTATCCATGCAGAGGCCCGTTTCTCCGCCAAGGAGGGGAAGGGCCGCTTCAAAGAGGCCGCCGAAGGTGTTTTCCATAAGGAAACGGGGAGCGGCCTTTCCGCCGGAGGGACAGGATCCGCCGCCGGGATCCCCGTTTCCGGGGCCGTATTTTTTTGCCCAGAGCCTGACAAGCTCCAGCCGGGATACGGAATTTTCAGGAGGCGGATGCACGATGAAATGGCGTACCAGCGGCGCGAGCCGGGCGACAAGTTCTTCATGTTCCGGCGCCAGGGTTTCGGGCAGGTGGGCGGTGAAGGTAAAACGATCCCGAAAGCCGCGGACGCTTTCCCACTCGGCGTCAAGCTGCGCGCGCGTTTCATTGTCGTACATGAAAAAGAGCAGTTCCACGCCCCGGATCGCCGTTTTGTTTTCGAGGAAGCGAAGGTTCTCCGCGCAGGTTCCGGGTATAACCCAGGAGGGAACGCTGAGGCAGGCGCGGCCGGCGCCGGGGACACCGGGCCTTTCAGCGGTATTCACTTTACCCTCAGGGGAATACCCGCCACCATCAGTTCTACCCGGTCGGCGGCGGCGGCGATTTTCCGGTTTGCCCCGGCCAGCAGCAGATTGTAGCGGCGGGTATCTTCATCAAAGGGAACGTTTCCCAGGCCGGTTTCGTTGCTTACGATGATGCAGCTTTTCATGCCCGCAATGAACGAATCGAGAATGCGCGGAAAATCTTCCTCCCGTTTGTAATACATGAGATTGTTTACCCACATGGGAATGCAGTCCACCAGCGCCCGCCCGCCCGCGGCGGCAAGGGCGCGGTCCAGCTCAAGGGTTTCCTCGATGAGGGCAAGCGCCCCTTCGCCGGCAAGGCGGCCGCGTTCTTCCCGATGGCGCATAATGCGGGATTTCATTTCATCGTCCAGCGCCTCGGCGGTGGCGATAAAAGAGACGGGGTTCCGCGCCGAAGGTTTCCATTCGGCAATCGCCAGGTCAAGGGCGCGCCGGGACTTTCCCGATTTTATGCCGCCGGTAATGAATATGATCATGATTGTTCCCCGCCGGAGTCCGCGCGGTCCGGAACGGCCTTGCCGCCCTCCGCGCTTCCGTCCGCGCCGTCTTGCCGCCAGTTTTCGAGGGATTCCAGCATGAAGCCCCGTATGTCAATGCCGTACACGCTTTTCAGAATTTCGCCGTTCAGCACTTCGGCCGGCCTGCCCCAGGCGGCGAGTTTTCCGTGGTTCATCAGGGCCGCGCTGTCGCCGAAGCGGTGTACCAGGTTAAGATCGTGGAACACGCCGACAACGGCGCGTTTCCTTTCCCCGGCCCAGCCGCGGAGGTAACGCAGCAGTTCAATCTGGTGCTTGAGATCAAGGTGGTTGGTGGGTTCGTCCAGAAGAATGATCGAAGGATTCTGAACCAGGGTACGGGCAAGGAAAACCCGCTGAAGCTGGCCGCCGGACAGTTCGCTGATCAGCCGGTCTTTGATGTCAGCAAGTTCAAGTTTTTCCAGCGCGGCGGCGATGATTCCCCTGTCCTCTTCCGAAAGTTCCTTGAGGAAACCCGGCGAGTAGGCGTAGCGTCCCATGGCAACGGTATCGTAAACGGTGTAGGGGAAATAAATTTCCGAGGTCTGTCCCATGAGGGTGATCTTCTTCGCAAGTTCCCTGCGGGGAATTGATGAAACCTCCCGCCCGTCTATCAGCGCCTTTCCGCGGTATCCGAGAATGCCGGCGATTGAACGGAGAAGCGTCGTCTTGCCGCAGCCGTTAGGCCCAAGCACGCAGAGCACTTCCCCCGGCCTGGCCCTGAGTGAAACATCCCGGATGATGTCGGCCTCTCCGTAACCGCTGCACAGTCCGCTGATTTCAAGCATGTTCCGTTCCTACCGTCTTTTGAAATAGACCCAGGCGAAAAAGGGCGCACCGATGATGGCGGTAACCGCCCCCACGGGAAGTTCCGAGGGTGAAACCGCCGTCCGCGCGATCAGGTCGGTTATGACAAGAAGGGAGCCTCCGGCGAGGAAGGACATGGGCAGGACGTACCTGTGGGGGGAACCGACAATTTTGCGCGCGATGTGAGGCGCTATGAGATCGACAAAGCCGATGGCGCCGCTCAGGGCCACGGCCCCGCCGGTGAGTACCGCCGAATAGACAAGCAGCCGTATGCGCAGGCTCCGGGTGTCCACGCCGATTGCCTTGGCCTGTTCTTCGCCGAAGGTAAGTATGTCCATTTCTTTCGTATAACGAATGGTGCCCGCAAGCCCCAGCGCGAGAAAGGGCAGCATCAGCCCCACGTAGCTCCAGCCCTTGAGGGCGAAACTCCCCATCTGCCAGAGGAGGAGGTTCCGCAGCTGTTCGCGGTACAGGGCGATGAGGGTGGTGATAAGGGCGTTCACAAAAAGCGAGAACACCATGCCGAAAAGGATGATCGTATTGTTGGAAAGCGATTTGTCAAGCCTTGTCGAAAAGGAAATCACGAAGAGAACCGTGGCAAGGCCGAATACAAAACCCGCGAAAGGCAGGGTAAAGCCGCCGGCAAGGGGGAGGCTCAGCCCGCTCAGCATCACAAGCCCCGCGCCCAGGGACGCGCCGGAGGAAACGCCGATGATGTAGGGCGACGCAAGCTGGTTTTTCAGAACCGACTGAAACACCGCGCCGCTGACGGAAAGGGCGCCGCCGATAATAAAGGCCAGCAGCGCCCGGGGCAGACGCAGGGTCCAGATGATGGTGATGTCCCTGGGATTGATCCCGCCGCGGAGGGGCAGGGAAAAGACCCTGTTGAGGATGATGCTTGCGGTGTCAGGGAGGCCGATGGAGGTGCTGCCCAGGGATGTCCCCGCCCAGAGGATGATCAGGGAGACGATTCCGGTAAAAATGAAAATGCCGCTTCGCTTCATGCCGTTTATTCAGGATACACCGCGGCGGCCATCTGTTTCAACGCAATCACGATATTGTGGGAAGGCCGGGAAGCCGCGTCGCCGTCGACAGAATACACCGCGCTGTTTTGAACAGCCCTGGTATGATCGAAGCCCGGCCTGCGCAGTATCTCGGCTACAGGGTCCGCGTTAAGGCCCGTCAGGGTAAGGATCACATCGGGGTTGCGTTCAATGATAATCTCCGCCGCCGGCGAAAACCAGTCCTTCTGATCGGCAAAGATATTGTCCGCGCCGATGACGCTTATCATTTCGCCGAGATAGGTTTCCCTTCCGATGCTGACCATGTAGGGCCAGGGCGAAATTTCAAAGTACACGGACTTCCTTTCGGTAAAGGCCGCGCCCCGCGCGGCTATCGCGCCGATTTCCGCTTTCATGCCGCTGATGAGTTCTTCGCCCTTTTCACGGGCTTCCAGAAGGCCCGCGATAAAGCGTATGTCCCCGTAAATACCGTCAATGTCGCCGCTGGTCGGAATATACACTACGGAGATTCCCGTGTCCTTGATCAGTTTGAAGGGGTCTTCCCCGGAGACGGTCATGTTGTGGCCCGCCGCGATGATCAGGTCCGGCTTGAGGCCGACAATGACTTCGGCGTCGGGGTAGGAAAAATCAATCCGGACGAGATCGGGGCTGATGCCGCTTATCCCGGAGGAAAAGGTATCGACGGCGACGAGTTTGTCCGCCCTGCCCAGGGCTTCGATAATCTCCGTGTTCGAGGGGGCGGTGGAGATGACGCGGCCAATCCGCGCAGGGACGGCCGTCTTTGCGCCGGAGCGGTCGGTGACGGTTTCCTTTTGTTCCGCGCCCGGGCCGCAGCCGGCCGGAATCACGGCGAGGGCCGCGCAGAAAAGGGCAGCGAAAAAAAGCCGGCGGCCCGCCGCGCGCGGGATCGGCGGAGAAACAGCCGGCCCGCGGGAAACCTGAAAATCTTGCTTCATGGATATACCCTGCTTTTGAATTCAAGCTCTTCAACGCCCGAGTCCCTGTTGAGCCTCAGGGCGAGGAAAAAAAAGTAGCCTGAAAACAGATTGATGAAATCAAAGAGAATCTCTTCGGTTTTATGCCCCTGCTGCCGGTGGCGGCTCAAAAGCCGTACCAGCGCCTTGCAGCGGCTGCGTATAACGTGCGCCAGGGAGGCCGCGGCGCAGCCCTGGGGGAGGACAAAACACGCGCCCTTTGCCGGCCCGCCGTTTTCCGGCCGCGGCCCGCCGCCGGCGGGGGAAGATTCGCCCGGCTCCGGGGAGGATTCGCCCTGCTCCGCGGAATCTCCCCGCGCCTCCGCGCGCAGGGCTTCGGTTTTTCCATCCAGCCAGGCAAGTTCCTCGCATGTTACCGCCGTGCGGGTTCGCAGCGAAGGGTTGATGTGGTACATAAGCTCGTTTGCCCTGGTTAAATCGTCCCGCAGGGATTCTTCTTTAACGAGGGAACGGAGCAGGCCGATCATGCCGGAAATTTCGTCGGTGAGAATTTCAAAATCACAGCGCAGGTCGCGCGAATCCTCGTAGAGGAAAGGGTAGGACAGGTATTTATTCATGTACAGCCGCCTCCGCGGCCCCGCGGGGAATTTCCACCCTGAGCCGCAGGCCGAGGGTTGCGGTGATTCCCGGCATGGGGTAGTCCGCAAAGGATTCGCGGAAAGTGTTAAGGATATTATGCAGCGCAAGGAAGGCGCTTAAATTTTTGTTCAGTTCCTGATTTATGCCGAGGTCAAGCAAAAAACAGGGATCCAGCTTTGAAAGGTTCGCGGTATCGGCGTAGCGTTCTGTTTCGTAATGGCCCGAAACAGTAAAGGAACCCGCAAGCTCCCGCTTTCCGGCAGTCCAGGAAAGATCAAGGGAAGCCCCGATGGTATGCATGGGCATATAGGGAATCCGCCTGTCCGAGGCCCAGGTGTAACCGTAACTCAGCAGGTAGCCCAGGAGGTACTGATACGAAAAGGAAAGGGCGATTTCACTGATGAAAATGCCGGACAGGGGAATGTGTATCTTCACCCTGTTTTCGCTGCCGAAGAACGCCGCCTCGCCGACATTCTCCGGCCGCCAGACGCCGCCCCTGCCCGAAGCCCAGTGTATGGAATCGCTTGTCCATTGACCAAAGACGGCGCTCCCGGCTGAAAAATAGTTTTTGTACTGGTAGGCAACGCCCAGATCGCCGCCCCAGCCGTCTTCGGGTTTCAGATCCGGGTTGCCCCGGGTCATGCCGTCGTTTCCCCAATAGAGGTCTTCAAAGTCGGGGTGCTTGAAACTGCGGAAGTAGTTGTTTTTGATGCTTAAAGATTCAAGCGGAGTCCAGAGGAAACCGAGCTTGGGCACGGGAACCGCCGGAGAGGCCGCCGCGGGTCCGGAAAAAATTCCCTTCATCGAAGGAATAACAAGAAAATTGTCACGGGCCCTGTATTCGGCCGTAAGGTAAAGGCCGCCGTCGTGACGGTAACGGAGTCCCATATCCGTAGAGTCGAGGTGAGAAAGGCGGTAATCCCCCCCGGCCCGGAGAACAAGCCCGGAGAGGGGATACCAGCTCCAGCGGTTTATGGCGGTAAGGAGCTGTTCCTTGTGCCGGGAAGAAGCTCCCGCCGGAGGATCGTAGGCCCTGTCATGCCAGTTATGCGTAAGCGAAGCTTCCGCCGCAAGGGTGTCGTGAAAGGCGCGCTGCATATCCAGCATGATGTTCTGCGCGCCGGAGCTGTCCTGCTGCCTGCCGGCCAGGGAGGAAGAACCCGAGGTGGGAATATTCTTGTCCCCGTAATAGGCGTCGGCCGAGAGAATCAGTTTCGCATAACCCGGCAGTTCCGGAATAAAGGACAGCCGCCCGCCCAGATCCCAAATTTCGTTATTGTCCTTTCTGCGGGTTTTGTCGATAAAGTCTTTGTACAAATAGGGATTCTGCGCGCGGTTGGCAAAAAAATTGGCGGAAAGCGAATGTCCTTCCGCGCCGTAGGCGGCAAAGGCGGAAACATTCTGGGTATCCGCCAGATCTTCCCAGTGGGGATTCCCGGTTGTTCCGTCCCGCTTCCGGTAATACCCCGGCATCGCGGCGGTGTTGGAAACGCTGCCGCCCAGGTGCAGTCCCGGCTCCTGTTTTTTGAGGGTGATAATGTTGATAACCCCGCCCAGGGCGCCCGACACATTGTATTTTGTATCGGAACCGCCGCGGATGACTTCAATGCGTTCAATGGAAGCGGGATCGATCCGGTTGATGTCGAATTCTCCGGCCAGGGGAGAATTAACCGGAACCCCGTCAACGAGAAAGGCGATTCGTTCCGAATCAAAGCCCCGCAGATTGACGCTTGTGTCGTTGCCGTAGGCGCCGTAACGGGTCAGGCCCATATCAAGGGCCTCCTGCAACAGGGCCGCAAGATCGGCCGCGTGGTGTTTTTCAATTTCCTCCCTGGTGAGGACCTCTATCTGCTGGGTGGTTTCCTGGGTTCCGGTTACGGTGATCCCCTCGTCTTCCCAGAGGGGGATTTCGCCATCCCGGAAATCCTCCCCCTGCCCGCCGCCCTGCTGGGCGGGCAGGGGACAGAGGGCGCAGAGGATCAGAAAACCGGCCGGAAATAATTTTCCGGCCCGGAGAAAAAACGAGTTCACTTTTGCCAGGTATATGTTCCATACCAAGTCATATAGGTCCCCTCATTGTCTTCGGTAAAAGACGCTTTGGCTTCTTTAAGGGTGGCTTTTTCCGGCGGTTCTGCTCCATAAGCGGCACCCGTTTTAACCAATTTTGCCGTTAACTCTTTATAATAAATGCCTATATAATCGCCGGGAGGGGCAATTTCATATTCGGGCTCACCGTAATGGTTTACATCCGAGTAATATTTATTTTTCTTGTCCGGATCGTATTTAATGATGATAACCCCCGCGGCCTCGGTAAATTCGTTAATATATTCGACCGTGCCGGCATAACCGCCTCCAAATCCATTATCATAGGCAACTCTGTCCGCACTTAATACATAAGAATCGCCGCCTTGCTGATCAGCCCAAGTTCCAATCAACTTATCCGGCAGGGTATCAGCTTCCGTTGAATCGTCGCCGTCCTCCATTGGACAGCCTGCAAAGAAGAGGGCCGCCGCCACAAGAAGGAACAGCGCGGCAAGGATGAGGGTTCTTTGCGTCAAAGAACGTTTTGTCCTGGAATTAAAGAAAAACATGGTAACTCCTTTTCCGAAAAAAAGAAGCCCGGGAATCCGGCCGGAATCGTCCGCCGCCCGCAAAGCAGGCCGGAGCAGTTTCGGGGTTCCGTAAAAAACCGGGATTGAAACACGGCTTTTCTCTGGCTCTTTCCTCGAAGCTAAGAAAAAGATAATGCGCCCCCAGGGGACGCGTATACCAAAGTTTCCTGGCTTGGGGCAATTCGCCGCCGATCTTTCCGGACAGCGCCCGGCGATCGGAACTTCCGCGAAGTTTTTCGCGGAGCCGCGCGGCAAATTTTCCCCTTCACAGTTACGGGTCAGCGGAGGATTCCCGGCAGGGCCGGCCACCTCGCTTCCTTTGAAGTATACCGGTACAGTATAGCCCCTTGCCGGGCGGGCGTCAATACGGCATTTACAGTATTCTCTTTTCCCGGTACAGTATTCCTTAATC
>JAISND010000245.1 GCA_031276615.1 Treponema sp.
GCGTCCTTTTCGTCGGGGGATACCGCGTCCTCAAGATCAATAATAATACTGTCGGCCCCCAGCAGCGCGCCGTTTAACAGCATGTTGGGCGTGTTTCCCGGAAGAAACAGCATACTGCGCCGCATATCAATCCTCCCCGCCGGCCCTTCTGACGGCCGTTTCAACCCGCGCCGCCAAAACCGCGTCGATGGCCCCCCTGTCCGTAACCGTGATCGTCCCGCTTCTGACATCCAGGGAATCCAGGGTCTTTTCAATAAGGCCGCGGATGGCGTCGCCGTAGGCGCGCATCACAATCGACTCCAGTTCGATTTTTCTTTCGCCGGAAGAGGGGGCCACCTTTACCAGAGCGTCGCTCGATTCAAGGGTTCCCGCAAGCGCGCTGCGTTTAATGGTCATGTCAACTCCGTTTCTGGCGGACTTGTCCGAATACCGGGGTTTTCGGGCAAATCCGGTATTGGCCGCATTGTCAGGATACTTCTATCTTCATAAAATCTTCGACGCTCCGGATGATGGGCGCCATACAGCTTTCCTTCTGCGAGGCATAATAGGCCCTGTTCCCGGCAAACATGTTCCTGCCCCCGGTATCAATCGAAATGATAAGGGGGCCGAATTCCTTTACCCTCATTACCCACAGGCATTCCGGCATGCCAAGCTCCCGCCAAAAGACGTTTTCTATCCTTTCCACCCGCGCCGCGGCGCTGACGGCACAGCCGCCGGGAAACACGCAGTGAATGACCCTGTGCCTCCGGCAGGCTTCGGCGGTTTTCTCCCCCATGCCGCCCTTTCCGATCATCAGTTTTACGCCGGTTTTGGCGATGAATTCCGCGGCCTCGTTTTCCATGCGTATCGACGAAGTCGGGCCGATTGAAATCAAAGTATTGCTTCCGGGTTCTTCCTTTATTATAGGCCCCGCATGGAAAATTGCCAAACCTCCAAAATCAACCGGACACGCAAGGCCCTCACGCACCACCCGGTGATGAACATCGTCGCGCCCCGTAACCAGAATGCCGTTCAGGTAAACAATATCACCTGTCTTGAGAGGTGTTAAATCATTATCCCGCAGCGGAGTGGTTAATATTTTTTTCACAAAACCGCCCCCCTGTAGCCTGTCAATTCCCAGGACATGTCTTTTTTGAATTTTATCAGACCCCGGCGGTGGGCGTAACAGGCGGTGTTTACCGCCACCGCGAAAGTAGCGGTATGCCGCGCCGATGACTCGATGTGTACCCCCATGACCACGGAATTGCCCCGCATGCCCTGGGCGCCGATGCCGAGTTTGTTCAGGCCCGCGGCAAGCTGCCTTTCCAGTTCCGCGCCCCTGGGGTGCGGGTGACAGGTGCCGAGGGGACGCAGATACGCTTTTTTTGAAAGCATCGCCGCGTTTTCGATATTATGGCCGAGTCCCACCCCGACAACAAGCGGGGGACAGGCGTTGACGCCCAGATCGGCCACGGTATCAAAAACGCTCTGAACAATCGCGGCGTATCCGTCGGAAGGTTTGAAAGCCCTGGAACGGCCGGGCAGGCAGCACCCGCCCCCGGCGAAATAGGTGATGATTTCAAGGTCCTCGCCGCCGGGAACAATATCCCAATTAATCCACGGTATGCGTTCCCCGGTATTGTCTCCGGTATTGCGTTCCTCGAAATAATTCACCGCGTTCTGCCTGAGGGGCACGCTGCCGGTGGCGCGGCGCACGGCTTCCTCCAGGGCGGGGCCCACCATGTCCAGCCAGGGGAAAGAGGCGCCCGCTTTTATGTAGAAATGCGGAAGCCCCGTATCCTGGCAGCAGGGCCGCCCGAGTTCCAGGGCCTGTTGCAGATTCTCAAAGTACGCGTCGTACAAAACTTTCTGTATGCCGCTGTCTTCGCTTTCCCGCAGTTCCTTTAATTTCGCGTATACGTCGTCCGGCAGGCGGGTACAGGCAAGGGCCAAAAACTTTTCCATCGTTACGGTAAAGTTTTCGGTTATTTGCGGATCCGTCATGGCCTCATTCCTCCATCGGCTGTGCCCTGCTGCAAACAGCGGACGGTAACAGTGTAACCGCGAAACCCTGTCTTTGCCTATCCGGTTTCTCCCATGCGGTTTAAAGGGCGGGAATCGGTAAGGCTTACGGACGATCCGTCAAAGACAAAGGAGTAAATGAAACCAGGCCGCTTACCGGTACGTCAAATACCGGATAGTACGATTCATCGGACGCGGACAAATTCGGCGCAAGGGTACTGCCGCAGGGAGCTGCATCGCATATATCGATGCGGCCCGAGCCTCTGACAATAGGTACCTGAAAGGGCGTATGGTTTATGAAATTTATCGATGCCCCGCCGGCTTCGGAAAAAGAGTCTTCCCCGCCAGGCTTCGCCGGGGAATGGCAGGCCGCAAGCAGCAGAGCCTGCAATAAAAAAGCGCATATGCCGCGGTGAAAGCGCCGCCGCGGTACCCCTCTTTAACCCCCGAAAGCGCTCAATTCTGCGAAAGAAACACTCAATCCGACAGGCTTTGCCACAGGCGGCACAGCATTTTGTTTTGAGGGTTTCTTTCGTGTGGGTTTTTGTCAGTCCACCATAAACAGGGAAGAACCAGGGTACGGGCCATGCGCCGGCGCCCCGGCAGGACCGGGATTTTGAAATCAGCCCGGAATACCGGAAGCGGCCGTACTTAAAGGCCGTGATGCGGCGCGGCAAGCCTGTCCAGTCTCCGGTTGCGGAAGTACAGAATTAAATCCACCCCTACCATGACAAGATTGAGCACGTAGAATATAAAAACGTAATTTACCCTGTCGGACAGCAATTTTGACATAATCCCGCATACATAGCCGAATTCGATAAAACACAAAAAAGCAAGGCTCTTTCCCCTGGCGGTACGAACCCTGAAGGATTTTATGATATTCATAGGCCAGGACAAACCAAAGCAGATAATCATAAAGGTCTCGAATAATTCCGCCATAACTGTCCCCTGATTCTGTTTTTATCAAGCCCGGGATACCGTTCTTTTACGGCCTCCCGGGATTTCAAAATTCTGGTATAATTCTTCATAAAGGTCAATATTTCCCAGGGCCGGGGCAGGGCAACGTCATTTAACTTGGCCGAACAATGCGTGGTAAAGGAAATCGTCGCTGAAAGTAGCCCGGA
>JAISND010000258.1 GCA_031276615.1 Treponema sp.
AAGGGTGTACACGCCGCTGTTGTTGGCGATGCCGTTGATGGTCCAGGAACCCGCCTTTCCGGGGTCCGCGCTGCCAGAAATGCCCGCGCCGTTGTTCCAGGCCAGGCTCAGCCCCGTAAAGGCCGATGAATTGGGGTTTGTCCAGCTCGCGGTAATCGTCCGTGCCGCCGCATCGTAGACCGCCGAAAGGCCCGACACCGGCGGCACGTAGACAGGCCCGCCGCCGGTATTTACGCCGGTCACCGCGGGGGTGGATTCATTGCCGGATTCATCGATGGCGGTAAGCGTAAACTCGTATACCGAATCATTGGAGATGTTTCCCAGGGTATAGGCCTTTGCCCCCTTCGGAACCTTTGCTTCCCCCGTGGAGCTTCCGTCCCTGGTCGCCCAGGAGAGACGCAGGTATTCCAGGTCCGGCACCGCGGGATCAGCCCAGGTTACGGTGATGGTCCGCGCGCCCCTGTCGTGGGCCACGTTAAGGTTCGTCGCCGCCGCCGGGGGCTTCGTATCGGCCCGCAGCGTCAGGGGTTCCGAAAGGCTGTAATTTTCATAGCCGTCCAGCGCCCGGACAGTGATGGTATACTGATCCTCATTGTCACCGCTGATGTAGGGAACATTCCAGATCCCGGCGGCAAACCGGGGATCATCGGCCGGTATCGCGGATCCCGGTATGGTTATGTCGTTGCCGTTTTTCTTCCATTCAATTTCCAGGGCAACGGTGCCCTCCGGCGTGGCAGGCTCGGCGGGCGGATTCCAGCGCAGCTCAAAGCCCCCTTCCGCTCTATTGTATGAAGCCTGGGTAATTGTTACCGGCGCGGGGGGCGGATCGATGATCACCGGCATAACAAAATTCTGCGTTTTCGCATCGGCCACCGTTACTTTGTTTCCCAGCATATCCTCCGGCAGGATGTAAAGATTTACCCGCCCCGCGGTTTCGGAGCGGATGCGGTACTTGACCTTGGTCCTGCCGGTACCGGTAAGGGGAGGCTCCAGGTATTCACTCTCATAAACCTTGCTGTACAGCGTTTCCAGGCTGCCCCCGGCTTTCCAGAACAGTTCCTCCACCTCGTAAGCCGTCCCCTCCGCCGCGGATTCGGGCAATTCATAAATCGTCACGTCGTAGATGGGTGTCTCCGTTGGCTTGTACGCGTTGAAAAGCAGGTACAGTTCCGCCTTGTTCTGCCGGTAATGGAGGGTATAGGGATCGGCATCGTTTTTCCCGAAAAGGACGGTATCTTCTTCGGACTGGGCGCCCCGGACATGTAAAACCTGGGGGACAGACTTGTCCGGCCCGCCGGTTGTGCCGTAGGTAATGGTCAGGGGCCGGGTCATTCTCAGGCCCGCGCCGCCGTCAATTTCGGTAAAAGCATCGTGCCGTATGTTAATATCCAGCCGGATCGATATGTCGCTGTTGGGCAGGATGCCCTCGGAAAAGGCGTCCATGTCGGGTTTGATAAGCAGCATGGTTCCCTTTTCTTCCAGTGCGGGGGGCTTAAAATATCTGTCTTTGACAAGGTCCACCATTGTTCCCGTTCCCTGGTAGGTGACGCCGGTGATACTGATATTGTTAAAATCATTCACGCTCGCCGGATCAATGGACATGTCGAACCATATCCGTATGGGCTGGTTGGTAAAGAAACGGCTGGAGGAACCGGTCCACATGGGGTCGCTGCGTATCACCTCGGGCCGCCGCAGGCAGAAAGGCTCAAGGGTAATGTGCGCCGAATTGCTGTCGACAAGAACCGTGGTGGATAAATCCCGGGGGCTTCCGAACCGCACGATTCCCGCCAGCGAAGCCGCCGCTTCCTGCCAGTCCTGCTCATTCTCCGGCCTGTTCCCCGTATAAAAGGCGCGCCATTCCACAAAACCGTACTCGGGGTTCGCCGCGAAGGACACGCTGAATTCAATCCGCTGTTTGGGCTGGGGCATAACAAGCCCCTTGGCGGGGTTGGTGGTTCCGGCCCCGTCAATATAATACATGGTAACCTGCAGACGGGGCGCGTTTGACTCCCACACCGAATCTTCGATGTCCTTCATCAAATCGCCGTCGGGTTTGTTAAAAAGAAGATCGCAGGAGAGAAAAAGAACCGGCAGAAAGAGAAGGCTGATTTTTTTCAGGGTTTTCATGTCGCGCCTCATGCAAGCGAAAATTAAGGAAAATCAAGACAGAGGACGGATGGAAAAGCATGAACAACAGCAGCGGCCTCCGGAGAATCGACAATTCCCGGTGTCTTTACGGAAAAAAGGGTGATTGGAAGTGCAACAAACACGAAGGGGAGGAGAAGGTACCTGTTTTCCGGCGCCGATTCCGCGAAAAACCGGAAAAAACCTGTTTGAAAAAACATATATAACTCTAATATAGACACTTTTTGATTGTCAATATGAATAAACTACAAAAAAATGAAGGAAAAAACAAGCTGCCGGTTTGCGAAAAAGAACCGCCGAAGCCGCGGCAGGAGCGCCAGGCCTGTACCTTGGCTCTTCCCTGTCTGTCGCGGACCTGCGCCGTAGGCAAAATTCAAAACAAAAGATTCTGGCACGGGGCGCAAGGGCCTGGCCGGGGGCGCCCGGCGTGAGGGCGACAACGCCACGCCACAGCGTGCGGACCAGAAGGCCGCCCCGTGACGGCGCGCTGCAGGTCAGGGCGATGATCCTCGCTTCCGCTTCCCCGTCTGTCTTGATAACCGGCGGCCGGTCCCGCTTTTTCCGTTCCAGTACCGCCTCGAACCCTTCCTCCACAAAACGTTTGCGAAGGTT
>JAISND010000259.1 GCA_031276615.1 Treponema sp.
GACAGTTACGATTATACCCGGGCTTCAACCGCGGCCTACTACAACCGGGAGGACAAGGCCCCCTGGTTCAGCGAGTATGTGCGCCGTGAACTGGACGGCATGATGTACGGAACCATGGATTACTACCGTGACGGCTACTCGGTACTCACCACCCTTGATCTGCGGCACCAGGAGGCGGCCGCCAAATTTATGGCCGAGGGACTCGCCAGGGCAAACGCGGAATTCGCCAAATCCAGGGGCAAGAGCAATGCCCAGGCCGAACGTACCTATATTCCCGTTGTGGATCTTCTTTCGCTCTGTTTCAACCTGAACGACATCCACGCCACCTCCGAAGCCCAGAACGAGCGGAAAGCCCTTTCCCGTTATACGAAAACGATCAACCCCATTGTTGACATGACGGCGCTGGTCTTTGGCGTTCAGGACCTCAAGATCGCCACCAACAGGGGCTTCGGCGATCTTAAAACAAATACGGAGCAGAACGTGGTTGAGGGCGCGCTTGTTTCCATCGAAAACGAGACCGGCTATATCACTGCCATCATCGGCGGTTCCAGGTACGATGAATCGAACCAGCTTATCCGGGCAACCCAGGGCAACATACAGCCCGGCTCTTCCTTCAAGCCCCTGTATTACTCGGCGGCCATAGACAGCCGCAAACTTACCGCCTCTTCGCTGATCTACGACGTGCCCGTCGTGTTCCACAACGAAGACGGCACTCCCTACATTCCCCTCAACTTCAAGGGCGAATGGAAGGGATCGGTGCTGCTCTACGATGCCCTGTCCCATTCGATGAATGTCCCTTCCCTCAAGGTTCTCGATACCATAGGCTTCGACGCCGCCATTGACCGGGCGGCTGCCCTGCTCGACATCACCGATCCCGATCAGATCAGGCGCACCTTCCCCAGGGTCTATCCCCTGGGGCTGGGGAGTATTTCCGCTTCCCCGTTGCGCATGGCCCGGGCCTTCGCGGTATTTGCCAACCAGGGCAGGGACGTTACTCCCGTCGCGGTCCGCTCGGTGGAGGACCGGAACGGCCGGGTGGTGCTGGATCCGGAAAGGGAGGTCCGGCTCAAACAGCGGCGCATGGGCAATGAAATCCAGGTGATAAGCCCGCAGAACGCGTACATTATGACCAAGATTCTCGAGAAAACCGTCGAGGAGGGAACCCTCTACCACGGTTCGGGTTACGGCGCCAAATTTACCTTCAAAGACAGCAACGGGAAAAACTTCAGAATGCCCGCGGCCGGCAAGACCGGGACTCCCCAGAACTGGTCTGACGCCTGGGCTGTCGGATACACTCCCTACTACACTACCGCCGTCTGGTTCGGCTTTGACAAACCCGGCAACTCGCTGGGCGTTGAGCTGACAGGCTCGACCCTGGCGGGGCCCGTGTGGGGAGACTACATGCGGGAAATCCACCGGGGACTGCCCTACAGGGATTTTGTCAGGCCGGGGACCGGCATTATTGAAGTTACGGTCTGCGCCAAATCGGGCCTGCTTAAAACCGCCGCCTGCAATGAAGGCGAGATTACGCTTCCCTTCCTTGAGGGAACCCAGCCTGTTCAGTACTGCAATATTCACGGAAACGCTTCCTATTCTTCAACCGGCGCCATAAACACCATGCGCGGAGACACCCTCGGGATGGACGACGATACGCTCCTCGGTTCCCTTGCCATGCCGGCCCTGCCCCCGGATCTTTTTCCGGAACTGCAAGAGACGCCGGCAGGTCAAAACCGTCCGGGCGGCAGGAACACGGCCGGCGGCCGCGGCGCGGGTTCAGGCCGCGGCCTGCCGGGAAACAGCCGCGGTTCGCCGGGGAGCGGCGCTTCGGCGCGGGAACGGTCAAATCAGGCCCTCTCCTGGTCGAGTAATGACGTGACTCCCCGCCTGGACGGTGATAATGGTGTCGGGCCCGCCGCGGAAGAGACGGGCGCCGCCGTGGAAGAAGAAAACGGAACATCGCCGGATTCGGGAAACAGTGATCCGGACAACGATGATTACGGACCGGAACTGCCCGCCTATAATCCCCTGCTGGACTAGGAAGCCGGACTATGCAGGTTCCGATTGATGATATTATTGTAAAAAAGAGAATCCGCAGGGATCTGGGGGATATTGAATCACTGGCGGAAAGCCTCAAACATTACGGGCAAATCAGCCCCATCGTCGTCAGCAAAAAAAATGTCCTCATCGCGGGCGGAAGGCGGCTTGAGGCCGCGAAATTCCTGGGATGGAGAACCATTAACGCGGTTGTTTCGGAAACCGCCGGGGAGCTTGCCCGGCTTGAAATTGAGGTTGAGGAGAATACCCAGCGCCGGGACTTTAGCCTGGAAGAGATAGCCGACGCCACGAAAAAAATCTACCGGCTGAAAAGGCCCGGTTTTTTCAGGCGGATGCTGAACGCGGTTCTTGGGTTTCTGAAAAAAATCTTCAGGATAGAGGAAACATGACTCTCTTGTACCGCCTGGAAACGGCCCTTGGCCGGATTCTTGCCAAAATCGGTTTTAGAATGAAGGCCAAGCTCATCCTCATTTTTGTGATTATCAAGGTAATTCCCCTTGTTCTGCTTACCGTCATGGCCTGGGTACAGTCGCGTCATCTGGGAGAAGAACTCAACCGCCGGACCCAGGAGTTCAAGGACAAGGCCAACAGGGCCCTGACCGAGACGGGCGAGATTGCCGTGTGGGACTCCGTAAACGCCCTCAACAATTCCGCCACCGAACAGCTTGAGCGTAGCAGTACCGATTTGGCGCAGAGGGTGGCCGCCTTTCTCTATCAACGGGATAACGATATCCTCTATGCCGCGGGGCTGGAACCGGATGAGGCGGCTTACCGGCATTTTATCAATCTCAGGAAAAGTCCCATAATAAAACAGCGGGAATGGGTGCTGGCCCCGGACGGCAAATCCTGGGCACCGAAGGATCCCCTTCCCCTGGGGAAGTATTCCCCCTCTACCAACGAAGAGAACGACACCAACTACCACAACCGCCCCGCGGAGCTGTGGGAAACCGAGGACCGGCCCCTCTACCTTGAAATGACCTATGTGGATCTTCAGGGTAATGAGCTTGTCAAGATAACCAGCTCCGGTCAGATGGACAGCCGCCGGAAAAACGTTTCAAACCGGCTTGACACTTACGTAAAGGCGGAGACGTATTTCGCGGAACTTAAAAAGCTCAAGCCGGGCGAGATCTACGTTTCCGACGTAATCGGCGCCTACGTGCGTTCACGCCTTATCGGCATGTATACCCCGGAAAACGCGGCCGCAAGGGGCCTGGAATTCAGGCCAGAGGAAGAGGCCTACGCGGGGCGGGAAAACCCCAGGGGCAGGCGGTTCAAGGGCATTATACGCTGGGCCACTCCTGTTACGCGAAACGGGGAAACAAGCGGTTACGTCACCCT
>JAISND010000273.1 GCA_031276615.1 Treponema sp.
CCAGGTCCGCCAAACCAGTAAAGTCCGCCGAGTCCGCCGAACCTGATTTCGCTCCGGCGGCTCCGGGTCCCGAAACGGAAACATCCCGATATTCCGACGAAAAAATTTCAATGAAGAAAAATCACCCTCCGGACAAAATTCCTGAGTAACAATCAGGGAAGGCCATGAAAAACGGTACCATGCCGCTTGTCCTCGGCAGCCTTCTGTTGCTGGCTTCCTGCGCGGGAGAGCCCAGGAAGATTATTTTCGATCCGGTTTCCTCTGTTGATCCTTTAACGGCATACCCGCCGGACGTGCAGGCCGCGCCGGATTCATCCCTGATAACAGAATCCCAAAGCGGAACCGCCGGCGCCTTTATTCCCGGCTGGGTGGAACGTTTTATGAAAGGCGGGACCGAAAGCGTGGAGGCCCTTGAAGGGTATTCGGGGAAATACATTTTTATCGCGAAAAACACGGGGAAGAATTTCGCCGCCCTGAGTCAGTGGGCGGCGGGTTTCAGCGCGGAACAGGACTTTCCGCGTCTTGCCGCGGAAAGAATCGCGAAGAGGCTGATCGGCGCGGCAAGCCTCTACCCTGACGACGAATACGGCGATTTTTTCGAAGCCCTGGTAAAGAGCGCGTCGGACGCCTTTTATCCGGACGCCGTCAAGGAAGAAACTTTTTGGATCAAACGTCGAAGCCCTTCGACGGAACAGGAATCGGGGAGCGTGGAAACGGCGGCCGCGGAGAGCTATGATTTTTTTGTATTAATCAGTATAGATAAGGTAAGCCTGCAAAACCGGATCAGGGAACTTATGGAAAACATCAAGACTGCGCCGACCAGGAATCAGGCGGCGGCGATAGAAAATATTCGACAATCATTCTCCGAAGGATTCTAATCATGAAAGAAATACTTTGGCGGGGAATCGATCTGATAAGGACAGTCCAGTCCTGTGCCAGTCCTCCCTTGACCTCGCTCATGCTCGTCATCACGGGCATCGGATCCGTTTCCGCCTACATGATTCTGCTTCCTCTTGTCTACTGGTGTGTTGACGAAAAGAAGGGATGCCGCCTCGCGCTGGCGGTGATGTTTTCCGCCTGGGTGAATCTGAGCCTGAAATTCCTCCTTGACCAGCCCCGGCCCTTTTTCACGGACTTCGATCCGATTCTGGGTTTGACCGGCGAGCGCTTCGGGGGCTTCCCCTCCGGGCATGCCCAGAATTCGCTGGTGATGTGGTTTATCGCCGCCGCCTGGCTGAAAAAAAAGCGCTTCTATGTCATCGCCGCCCTGATCTGCCTCCTTGTGGGTTTTTCCCGCGTGTACCTTGGGGTACACTTCCCCACGGATGTTGCCGGCGGCTGGATTATCGGCGGCCTCATTTTGTGGGCTTACTTTTTTCTTGAGCCGCGTCTGACGAAATTTTTTGAGCGGGGCGGCCTGCGGATGCAGCTTGTCGCCTGCGCGGCCGCGGCCTTTGTCATGATTCTTTACAGGCCCGCCGACGAAGCGCTTATGCCGGCGGCGGCCCTTTTCGGCACAGGCGCGGGCTTCAGTCTGAACAGGGGTTTTATCGGATTCAGGGCGCGGGACAATTCCGGCGGAAGCGGCGGGCTTTGGTTTTCAAGACTCGGGGGGCGTCTTTTGACCGGCGGCGCCGGAATATTTCTGATCCTGCTCGTCTTTCAAAAACTCCTGGCCGGGCCTGCCCCGGAAAGCGGTTCCGGAATCCCCGCGATACTCTCATCCAATTACCGCGTCTTTTACTTCCTCCGTTTCGCCCTGATCGGACTTTGGGGCTTTGCCGGCGCGCCCCTGCTTTTCCTGAAACTGGAAGCCCGCTGCAAAGGTTTTACGCGTGAAGCGCAACAAACCGCCGGGCATGGCGGAAAAAGCGCCGCCGAAGCGGAAGAGCCGCCGCAGGAAGAATGAACGCGCGCGAAGCGGCGGCGCGGCCTCATACGGCGACGAGTCGCCTATTGCCGCCTTCGCGACCCCCCTTGCCCAAAGCGCGCTGACCCTGATTCGCTGCTCCGGCAAAGGCGCGATAGAACTTGCCGCTTCGGTTTTTTCCTCTCCCCGCAGGCTGCTGCGGGCGCGGGGGAACACGGTGCTGCACGGCTGGATTACCGCGCCCCCGGCCCTGTCCGGTAGCGCGGAGGCCGCGGCATGCGGCAGGGCGGCGTGCGGCGCCACGGCGTCCGGAAAAATCGACGAAGTGCTTGTCTCGGTGTTCCGCGCCCCGGCGAGCTACACCGGCGAAGACGGCCTGGACATTTCCTGCCACGGCGGGACCGCGGCAGGCAGGGCGGTCATGGAGGCGCTTCACGCGGCGGGCTTCCGGGACGCCCTGCCCGGCGAATTTACCTTCCGCGCCTTTATGAACGGCAAGCTCGATCTTACCCGCTCGGAATCCGTGATGGAGCTGGTCTCGGCCAGAACCGACGAGGGCCGGCGTCACGCGGTGAATCGCCTCTCCGGCGCGCTTGAAGAGGAAATCAACCATATAAAAAACCTCCTCGTGGAGGCCCTCTCCGCGACGGAGATTCTTCTCGATTATTCCGAGGATGAGATAGACGCGGAGGCCGGTGAAGCGGCGGACAGATTCCCCGGCGGCGTACAGGCTGAAGAAGCGCTTGCGCGCCTGAAAAGGCTCTCCTCTTCCTGGCGGCGGGAGCGTATCTACCAGGAAGGAATCCTCGCGGTTATCGCCGGCCGGCCCAACGCGGGCAAGTCGAGTCTTTTCAACATGCTCCTCGGGGAGGAGCGTTCAATCGTTACCGAAATCCCCGGTACCACCAGGGACTGGATAGAGGCATGGGTTTCCATTGAAGGCATTCCCGTCCGCCTTGCCGATACCGCGGGGCTGCGCGATTCGGATGACCGGATAGAAAAAATCGGCGTGGAACGGAGTCTTGAACTGCTCGACGAAGCGGAACTTGTTCTTTATGTTATTGACGGCGAAACCGGCCCGGCTGCGGAGGACCGCGCCTTTCTTGAAGAAACCGCGGACAAAGCCCGGCTCATCATCTGGAACAAGGCGGACATCAGGCCCCTGCCGGCCGCCGGCGCCGCGGGGGGGGCTTTTCCGGCGGCGGCCCTGTCCGCGGGGCAGGACGGCCGGGCCGCCGCGGCGGACATCATCAGCGTCAGCGCGAAAACAGGCGAAGGCATCGACGCTCTGGGCAGGGCCATTGCCGCCGCGGTTGAAGCCGCCGCGCCGGACGCGGCCGGGGAAGCGCGGCCAGGCGCCCCCGGTTCCGCCGTGAACAACGCGTCCCGCGCCGAAGCCGCCCTGGGTTCCGCGCGGCAAAAAACGCTGGTGGAGAACGCGGCCGCCGCGCTTGGGGAAGCGCTTGATCTGGCCGGGCGAAATGAAGCCCTTGAACTTGTCGCCGCGCCGCTGCGGGAGGCGATCAACTGCCTGGGGGAAATCACCGGGGAAGTTTCCACCGCGGATATCCTGGAGCTGATGTTCAGCCGGTTCTGCGTGGGGAAATGACGTATGGGGTGTTCCGGCAAAAACAGACGTTAAAAATACTCAAACCAATATACTTTGCCGCGGGCGGTAGAGCTTTTTGTCCTGAAGGTTTTTCAGCCAGGTTTTTGCCGGAGCATAATGAACAGGAAGAGGCCGGGGTACGGGCCTGGCGCCCCCGCCGGGCCGGTACACCTCACCACGACTTCAGTACAACGTTCCGGAAGGGCAGGAAGCGTTTGCGGAAGAACTTTTTGCCCTGTTTTTCAGTCACTCAAAAGAAAAGGCCCGCGAATTGGTAAAATCCGCGGGCCAATCTTGTTCCGGGCGCCTACTCTTTCTCGTAGGCCCCCCGCCCGGTAAAGCGCCCGAACCGGTGAGGGCGTTCCCGGAACACATGCAGCACGGCGTGGGGGCCGGTGACAGGCCCCGCCGCGTTAAAATTCGTAGGCCCCCATATCTATTGTCCCCTGAATACGGGTATTACCGGCCAGATCCCCGCCGAGATGCGGCGCGATATACATGTTATATTCCGCCTCGGTGGTTATACCTTCGCCGGCGCCGATAAGGGTCTGCCATTTATCCCATGTATCGGGATA
>JAISND010000004.1 GCA_031276615.1 Treponema sp.
GGAACCGGCGGCACCATCACCGGCGTCGGGGAAGTGCTGAAGGAGCGCAAGCCGGAAGTGAAAATCGTCGCCGTGGAGCCCGACGCATCGCCGGTGCTTTCAGGCGGTTTTGCCGGCCCTCACCGTATTCAGGGCATCGGCGCGGGCTTTGTTCCCAAGGTGCTGAACCGTTCCATCATCGACAGGATTGTGCGGGTTACCAACGAGGACGCGATCAGTACCGCCCGCAAAGTCGCCCGCGTGGAAGGGATCCTCACAGGCATTTCCGCCGGGGCAGCGGTATGGGCGGCCCTGCAAATTGCGGCGGAACCGGAAAACAGCGGGAAGCATATCGTGGTCATCCTCCCCGATTCGGGGGAGCGGTATCTTTCGACCCAGCTTTCGGACATGGAGGAATAAATTGAAACATATTTTTCTTGTCTTTATCAGTTTTGTTATTATCATCTTTACTATTGCCGCCTGCTCATCGCAGAAGGATTCCGAACTTGCCGATCCGCCTATTATTACGTCGGCGACTTATCAGCACACCCTGTACAACGGCAGGGGCCAGCCTATTGACGCACGGGCGATGGAAGAAGACGCTCCGCTTGAGGTTATCTATTATACGTCGGAAGCGGACTATGATGCAGACGTAAACGGCGTTACCGATCCACCCACCGAGGTCGGTCTTTACTATGCCCGTATCCGGCGGCCCGAAGGCAAGGGCTACAAACAGGGAAGAGACATCAAGGTTGAGTACCGTATTCAGAAAGCGTTGCCGCCGCCGGAGGCCGCAAAACAGTAGGAACGCAAATGAACGTAATGGATTTAATCGGGAATACCCCGTTGGTGGAACTTAAAAAAACCTCTTCCGAACTGGACGGCGTATCGATCTGGGCCAAGGCGGAATTCCGCAACCTTTCAGGATCGGTGAAAGACCGGGCGGCCAAAGCCATGCTCATGGAGGGCATCGATAGGGGTTTGCTGCGGCCAGGAAAGACCATCATCGATTCCTCAAGCGGCAATACGGGTATCGCCTACGCGGTGTTGGGCGCCGTTTTAGGCTATCCGGTGAGGATCTACCTCCCCGCCAACGCCAGCCGGGAGCGGAAAACCATCCTGGCCTGTTGCGGCGCCGCCTTGGTGGAGACCAGTCCCCTGGAAAGTTCCGACGGCGCGTACCTGGCCGCCAAAGCCGAGGCCGAAGCCCACCCGGACAAATACTTCTGGCCCAACCAGTACAACAACGATGCGAACTGGAAGGCCCACTACAACAGCACAGGTGTAGAGATTTGGGAGCAGACCGCAGGCAAGGTAACCCACTTCATCACCGGCATGGGCACGTCGGGAACCTTTACGGGAACCGCTCGGCGGCTCAAGGAGTACAACCCGAAGATCCAGGTTGTGGCGGTACAGCCCGACTCCCCTTTTCACGGCATCGAAGGAACCAAGCATATAGCCAGCACCATAAGGCCCGGCTTTTACGACGAAACCCTTCCCGACCGCTTTGCGGAGATCAACACCGAGGCGGCCTACGCCCGGACGATCCGCCTTGCCCGGGAGGAAGGGCTGTTTGTTGGTATCAGTTCCGGCGCGAATGTAGCGGCAGCCCTTGACCTGGGCCGCAGCCTGCCCTCCGGCTCCCTGATAGTGACGGTGTTATGCGACAGCGGCTTCCGTTATCTTTCGGATGAATTGTGGGGAGTAGATCATGGTTAAACTTTCCGCCCCATGGCAAAACGCAATCCGTACCGAAGGGGAAGAGGCCTACCCCAATGAATGTTGCGGCATTTTGTTAGGCGCGATTTCTGATGACGACACCCGTGTCGTGGAAGACATCATCCCCATTGACAATGCCCGGGAAGAGGCGGAACAATATCACCGTTTCAAGATAGAGCCGGAAGATTTTATGCGGTCGGAAAAAGAGGCGGCGGCCCAGGGTCGGGAGGTACTGGGCTTCTACCATTCCCACCCGGATCATCCGGCGCGGCCTTCCGGCTACGACCGGGATAACGCCGTGCCCTTTTATTCGTACATCATCGTGTCGGTCGAAAAAGCAAAGGCTTCCGTCTTGACAAGCTGGCGGCTTTCGGACGACCGGAAAGAATTTTTTGAAGAGCTTGTACAGGAGGACTAATCATGGCGGTAATCGTTCAAATCCCCACGGCTCTGCGGAGCTTTACGGAGCGCAAGGCGGAAGTTGAGGTTGAAGGGCAGACCGTGGGGGATGCAATCAAGGCCCTGGCGGATCTATACCCGGATTTGCGGCAGCATCTCTACCTGGGGGAGGATCTGCGTTCATTCATCAACGTGTTCGTAGGCGAAACGAACATCAAGAAACTCGACGGACTTGGTACAAAACTCCCGGAAGGCGCAGCGATTATGCTGGTTCCGGCGATTGCCGGCGGACGGTAAGGGAAAAGGTATGGAAAGCATACTGGGGGATCGGGAACTTTCCGATCTGACCAACGAGGAGATAAGCCGCTACAGCCGCCACCTCCTCTTGCCGGAAATCGGAATCGAAGGCCAGAAACGGCTCAAGGCGGCAAAGGTGCTGCTGGTGGGTACAGGCGGCCTGGGCGCGCCGCTGGCCCTCTATCTTGCCGCCGCCGGAGTGGGAACTCTGGGCATCGTGGACTTCGACTTTGTGGAGGAATCCAATCTTCAGCGCCAGGTGATCCATTCAAGCCGGGACGTAGGCCGGCCCAAAGTGGCGTCGGCGCAGGATCGTATCAAGGGCATCAATCCCAAGTGCAATGTTATTACCCATAACACCATGCTTACCAGCGCCAACGCCCTCGACATCATCAAAGAGTACGACATTGTGGCCGACGGCACCGACAATTACCAGACCCGTTACCTGGTGAACGATGCCTGTGTGTTACTGGGAAAGCCCAACGTGTACGGTTCGATCTTTCAATTTGAAGGACAGGCTTCGGTGTTTTACGCGAAGGAAGGTCCCTGTTACCGCTGCCTCTACCCGGAACCGCCGCCGCCGGGGCTGGTCCCCTCCTGCGCGGAAGGCGGCGTTGTGGGCGTGCTGCCCGGCATCATCGGCTGCATTCAGGCCAACGAAACCATCAAACTTATCACAGGCGGCGGCGAAAGCCTTGCCGGGCGGCTCCTGCTCTTTGACGCGTGGCGGATGAAATTCCGGGAACT
>JAISND010000059.1 GCA_031276615.1 Treponema sp.
ACCTTATCCACCAGCCCCTTTCGGGGATTCGCGGAGTGGCCACGGACATTGAAATCCACGCCCGGGAGCTGGATAAACTCCGTGAAAAGATAAACCGCCTTATCGCCGAAGAAACCGGCGTCCCCTTTGAGCAGGTTGAAAAGGA
This sequence comes from Treponema sp., assembly GCA_031276615.1. GTDB lineage: Bacteria > Spirochaetota > Spirochaetia > Treponematales > Breznakiellaceae > JAISAK01. Next base: position 146 of record JAISND010000059.1, read on the forward strand.
CACGGACCGGGACTACTGGATGAACGCGGAGGAGGCGGTCAGGTACGGCCTTATCAGCAGAACGGTTACCAGGCGCTCGGAACTTTAGGGCGCCTTCTGTTCGTATCTGCCCGGATTTACAGTGCCGGAAAAACCCGGCAAAGTATATTGGCCTGGTTTTTACACCTGTTTTTGCCGGGCCTTCATTTCCACGCGGCTTTTTCTACCAGTTCCGAAAGCAGGGGGATAAGCTGTTTTTTCCGGGACACCACGTCTTTAAGCACGTATATGCCCCGCTCCTTTTCCGGAAAGTTGACGAGGCCGGTAAAGGATTTTTCACCTCGTATAAAGAGCAGGGAATCGAGTACGGTGACATCGGTTACAAGCAGCGCGGCAAAAAGGTACTGCTTCGCGGCGCAGGTTTTTTCCAGGGCGGAGAATATCCCGGCGCTGCGGGCAAGAAGCGCCTGGGGGTTATCGGTTTCAATCTGGCTTACCGAAAAGCTGAATCCGTGATCGGTGTATTCTTTCATGTCAAGGGTGACGATTTCATCGGCGGAAAGGGCGTCGACATTGCTGGCCGCCGACAGGATATCCTGCCCCAGGGTTTTGATGTCAAGGCCGGTAATCGAGGAGAGGTATTCCGCGGCTTCAATGTCCGTATCCGTGGCCGTTGCCGACTGCAGAACGAGGGTATCGGCCAGAATGCCGGCCAGTAAAATTGAGGCGATGCCCTTTTCCAGCGGAATCTTCTGTTCCCGGTACAGGTTGGTGATGATCGTACAGGTTGCGCCTACCACCCGGTTAATGAAAGTGATGGGATAGGGGGTGGACAAATTTCCCAGCCGGTGATGATCGATCACCTCAAGGATTTTGTAATTCTCAATGCCCTCAATCGCCTGGCCCGGCTCGTTGTGATCCACCATGATCACTCTGATGTTCGGTTCCTTGATAAGATCACCCTCAAAGATAACCCCCGCCACCCTGCCTTCTTCGTCACCCACGGGGAGAGAACGGGACGGCGCTTTTGAAAGGGATTCTCGGATATTCTTTACCGGATCGCCCAGCCTGATCAGGGGTACGCCGGTATCGCCCAGGGAACCTACCGGTACCGAGTAGATGATCAGCATGGCGGTGGAGGAAGTGTCGAAGGGGCTAATCAGGACGGTGACCCTGTTTTTTTCGGCCAGGGTAACCAGTTCCCTTGAAGGGGTATTCCCGTTTGAAAGGATGAGGGCGCGAACCTTCCGCTCGATACAGTGTTTCTGAATATCCCACCGGTCACCCACGATGACCAGGGCCTCGTCCGGGCCTTCCGCTTCCAGATGGGTCTTGAAATATTCCGTATAGGACGCGGCAACCACAATGGGAGATTTTTTTACTTCCTCTTTATTGAAGAGAGTTACCGGCTGGGCATGGATGGTAGCCGCGAGATGATCCAGTGAAAGGGGGAAGGATGATTTTTTCTGGGGGTTAATATTGGTGATGATGTACCGGGCAAAGCCCTTGTAGTGGAGCATGCTCCGGTAGACGCCGTTCCGATCCACAATGGGAAGCACCCTGGCATCGTTGTTCTGAAGCTGCTCCAGTGCGTCCCAGAGGCAGGAATCTTCATTGACCGTCTGGGGAGATCCCGAAAGGTAATAGCCCGCCTTGGGGATCAGATCGGGCAGGTATTCGGGAACGGGAATGTTGAAGCGTTCGAAAATATACTCCGTCTGGGGGCTTATTTTCCCGGCCCTGGCGGGGTAACAGTTTTTTAACCCCTGCGCCTGCTTCAGCCGGGCATAGGCGGCGGCGGAAACAACGGAATCCGTGTCGGGGTTGCGGTGTCCGATTACATAAATTATTTTGTCCATATATCTGTCTTTTCCGATAATAGTAAAGGGCGTATATTAATTCGTCAAGCTGAGGGAGGCTGATCAGGATGATTCAACTTGTTGCTTTTCTGGGGAATCCCGGCGCCGAATATGCCCGCAACCGGCATAACGCCGGGCGGCTTCTCGCGGCGGAACTGCCCTTCTATTCATCCCTTGGGTGGCGGAAAAAATACAGGGGCCTCTACGCGGCGCTGGACGCCGGTTCTCTGGCAGCCGCGCATGCGGCCTTAAAGCCCGCGGCCCCGGACTCGGGCACGGAACAGGCCGCGCCGCCCGCCGCGGAGCTTCCCGCGCAATTTCATTTCCTTATGCCCGAAACCTACATGAACCTTTCAGGCGAATCGGTTTTCGCCGCGGCGTCTTTTTTCAGGATCAAACCGGAGGAAATTTTGATTGTCCACGACGAACTGGAAATTGCCCCCGGCGCGCTTTCCCTGAAATTTTCGGGGGGGCTTGGCGGACATAACGGCCTGCGCTCGATGAAGGCCCGCTTCGGAACCGCCGCCTTCTGGCGGCTGCGGATAGGCATAGGCCGGCCCGGTGACCGGCAGCCCGGAAAGGGCGGCGGCCCGGGGAGCGGCGGGGACATTGCCGGCTGGGTTTTGTCCGATTTCGGCAGGGCAGAGGAGGAGGCCCTTGCCCCGGTACTGGCGGCCGGCGCGGAGGTTCTTGTCCGCGCCCTGGCCGAAAAACCCGAAGCCCTGCTTCCCGAATGGAGCAAAAAGACGCTAAACACCGCCGCCGGGGGCCAGGCCCTACAGTGAGATCGTGGTGCCGCCGTCAACCTTTAGTTCCATGGCGGTGATATAGGCCGAGGCGTCGGAAAGCAGGAATACCGCGGCCATGCCGATGTCTTTGGGCGTGCCGAGCCTTCCCAGCATGGAGCGGCGTTCCACCAGGGCGCGGCGTTCGGGAACCCGTTCAAGCGAAACCTTCACAAGGTCGGTTTCTATCCAGCCGGGGGCGATGGCGTTGACCCTGACGCCCTTCGGGGAAAATTCGCTGGCAAGGGCGCGGCACATGGCGCTTAACGCCCCCTTGGTACCCGAATAGGGCAGGTTCTTCGTCAGCCCCATGTGCGCCGCGGCGGAGCTGATAAAAACAATGGAACCGCTTTTCCGCTCAAGCATTCCCGCCGCGATTTCTTTTGTCAGGGCATAGGCGCCAAAGACATTGGTTTCAAAGAGCGTCCTGAATTCGTCCACGCTGTAATCAAGGGCCTCCTTGTTGTTCTGTATCCCCGCGTTGTTCACCAGCCCGTCAACCGGCCCGAAACGTTTCCGCAGCTCCCCGGCCGCGGCCGGGATGCCCCCGTCATCCGTCAGATCCAGACGGAACCATGAGACGCCCAATCCGGCCGCGGCTTTTTCAAGCAGCTCCCGCCGCCGTCCCGCGATTATCACCTCCGCGCCGCAGTCCTTGCATTCGGCGGCGATTCCGTAACCCAGGCCTGTGGCCCCGCCGGTAATTAAAATCCTTTTTCCTTCAAGGGATATTTCCTTTTTCATGGGTAAATTCTAATATAAAACAACAGGAAAGGATACCATGAAAACCAGGAAAACCGCGGCGGCGGAAAAACAGTTCGCCCGCCTTTACAGCATCGTTATGCGCCTTCGCGCCCCCGGCGGCTGTCCCTGGGACAGGGAACAGAACCCCGCCAGCCTGCGCGGGGATCTTATCGAAGAAACCTATGAGTGCGTCGAGGCGATTGACGAGGAAAACCCCGCCCACGCGGCGGAAGAGCTGGGCGATATTTTTCTGCTCGCGACCATGCTTTCCCATATGTATGAACAGGAGGGATTTTTTTCCGTGGCCGATGTGCTTGACGGGGTGAGCGGGAAAATCATCCGCCGCCACCCCCATGTGTTCGGCGGGACGGTGGAGGGCGGGGCGGCCGCGGAACCTTTGACTTCCACCCAGGTTCTGGACAACTGGGCGCGGATCAAGGTGGAGCAGGAAGGCAGAAAGCCAAAGGATTCGATCCTCGATGAAGTGAGCCGCGGCCTTCCTCCCCTGGACAGGGCCTGGAAACTTCAGAAGAAAGCCGCCGGAGCCGGATTTGACTGGCCGGACCTCAGGGGTCTTATGGGCAAGATAAGGGAAGAACTCGGCGAGGTAGAGGAGGCGCTTGCTTCCGCGGGAGTCGAATTGTCATCCGCGGCGGACGGGGCCGCAGTTTCCGTGGCCGCCGGTACAGCCGCCGCTGTTGAGGAGGAGCTTGGGGACCTGCTCTTTTCGGTGGTCAATCTCTGCCGTTATCTTAAAGTGGAACCTTCGGTCGCGCTCCAGCGGACCAACAGCAAATTTACCGGGCGCTTCAAATACGTGGAAAAAAAGATGAAGGAAAAGGGCCGGGCGATGTCCGGGGAAAACCTTGCGCTGATGGATTCCTTTTGGGAAGAGGCCAAAAAGCTGTAATTACGATTTTGGTATAGAACAGAGTCGTTCAGAAAATTCAGTTTCTGCCGAGCCAAAGGCTCGCCAACAACCTCTTGAAAAATATCCGCAAGCCGGCCTTTGGTCAACCAACCGCTTGTCGAACAAGTCCATTGAAGGCCCCTATACGTCCTGCTTTCTTTCCCTACCCCTTTTTTCTTTTTTCGGTTACAATGGAATTATGTCCAAACTCCCCCCCCTTTACCTGATAGACGCCTACGGGCTTATCTATCGCTCGTATTTTGCCTTTCTTTCCCATCCCCTGCGGAACAGTACGGGCAGGAACATATCGGCCCTTTTCGGCTTTGCCCGGACACTGGTCAGCCTGCTTGACGAGGGGGCGTCCGCCGCCGGGGACGCGGCGGGCGGCGGCAGTGCGGGGGACGGAGGCGGCCCTGACGGCGCAGGCCCTGACGGACGGCGGCCCCTGCGGCTCGCCGCGGTATTCGACTCCCGAACCCCGACCTTCCGGCACAAAAAATACGGCGAGTACAAGGCAAACCGGCAAAAAGCCCCGGAGGATCTCCACGCCCAGGTGCCGCTGGTGGAGGAACTGCTGTCCGCCCTTGGCGTTCCCGCCCTGCGGGTGGACGGTTTTGAGGCGGACGACATCATCGCGACCCTGGCGGAGAAATGCAAAAAAGAAAAAAGGCAGTGCTATATCCTCTCCTCGGACAAGGATCTCCTTCAGCTTGTCGGGGAGGGAGTCTATGAGCTGCGG
>JAISND010000062.1 GCA_031276615.1 Treponema sp.
GGCGTTTTTTAATTCATCGAAATTTTCTGTTTCGGTCAGGATGTTTCCGTATTGATCGATATCTCCCGGTTTATAGCCGTCGCGGTATGCCTCATGCCCGAGGACGGCGGCGAGGAACATCTGATCCGCCACGCTCAGGCCCGGGGTATAGCCGCCGAGTTTGACAATCCGTTTCCCGTCGATGATTTCCGTTTTCGCGGTATAACCTTCGTCCGCCTCCGTCCGAATTTCGGCCCTTCCGTCCAAAATATCCCACATCTGTTCCCGCTGCTGTTTGTCACCGAAACCATAGAGCGCCCGGAAACTTGCCTTTTCCCTGAATTCGCTTCCATCGGTGTACCGATCTATCCGGTTGTTGACATTCCAGACCATGGCGCCAAGAACCGCGCCGGCGAGGTTGTCGGGACTGACGTTGGCGCCGCCGCTTCCGAAATTCATGCCGACTCCGTCGCGGCCAAGGCGCAGTTCGAGGAGGCCTGAACTGGCCATGCCGTTGCTGAAGAGGCCTGTATTGAGAATATTCACGGTGAAATCATCGCCCAGGGCGAAATTGACGCCCTGCCCCGCGATGCTGCCGATTAAACCGTTCAACCTGTCGAGGTTCTTCCCGTTCGCGCGGGAAAAACCGGCAAGTTTTTCCATGTTCATGCCGCTGTTGAGGTTTTTCAGGGCGCCGCCGGTCAATACGGAAGCCATTGAGGCAAGGGAACCTTTAAAGGAATTAATCACGCCGCTGTGAAAGGTGTCCAGGGAATAAGCCAGGCCGTTTTCATGATCATAGGTGATTCCGTTAATCGCGCTGGCAAGCATGCCTGTCGTGGCTGTCTCAAGCCCGGTCATTCCCGCCTGTACGATGACTTTCCCCATCGCGTCGCCCGTGCTTCTCGCGGCCATACCGGTAAGCCCGTTGCCGGCGGCCAGAAAACCGTTCCCCGCCGCGCCGGCTACACCGCCGAAAGCGCCGGCGGCAAAGGAACTTGCCGTACTGACAAGGGAAACCTTGGCAAATTCAAAACCGGCCTCGTCCAGGGCTTTATAGCCCCCGGCGGTATCCAGGGCGCCGAAGATCAAATCATCCGTGACGCTTACCCCGGCCATCAGGGCAGCCATTCCCACCGCGCTTGCACCCCCGCTAAAGGGTGTCGCGACAGCGGAAACCACCACCACGCCGGCCTGGTTCGCCACGTCTACAAAGGTGCGGAGGCTTGGCGCGATAAAAGGACTGTTGTCTGAATCCCACATCGGTTTTTCCCAGGGCGCCATCGCAACCTCCTCAAGCCCATTGTTGTCAATATCCGACCAGTACATAAACTGCGTCATCAGCCTGCCGAGTTCGCCGCTTCCCTGATCATAAAACCTCCCCTCCATACCCTTGCCGGGTACTGCCCTGGGACGCTTTACCGGGCCGTACCCTATATGCGCGCCGAATTTGCCGGGATTGAGCTCGCGATCTTCCAAATCTACCCAGCGCCCGTTGCCTTCCCCCTCCGCTTCGGTACTGTCCTCCGCCGGCATTCCAAAAAGCCAGATTTTTTCCCAGACCTTCTTTTTGATAATCTGTTTTTCCGCATTTTCTCCGCCGAAGATATCAGCCGCCGCCGCGTTTATTTCCTCATAGGCGCTTTTGATTAAACCCTGGACGGCAAAGGCGTTCAGCCCGGCCAGGTAATTTTCGTCAAGATTTGTTTTTATTGAGACCGGCTCCATCCGATAATCGGCATATCCGTCAACCGATTCCTCCTCGGTGATAACGGATTCAAAAAGGGTTGAGCCGACAACAATATCCTTGATGTATTTCTTGCCTTTGCGCCGCCAGGAACCCTGTATGATAAACAGTTCATCCATGTTTCTTCTGAAATTCCCGTTGGCCCTGTCAATACCGGCCGCAAGTTCCGTGACCGCTTCGTTTATGGCCGAACGGGCGCTTCGGGCGAGTTTCTTCGCTTCCTGCGCGGCAAGTTCCCCGTTGATGTTTCTCGCCATATCCGCGGCGGCGACTCTGATAATACCGGTGTCCCAGTTTCCGGAACCGCCCAGCCCGCGCCTGACAAGGGCCGGCGAAGTTTCCGCGATGCCGTTCAGGACCCTGAAAGAATCGGCAAGACTGTTTATCCCCGGGGTGTTCAGCAGCGAACCAAGGATTTCTTCCGCCTCCCGGACATCGGGGATCTCTGTTATCCCGAGGGGATCCCTGGTGTCCAGCGCGCGGGCCCTCTGTTCCGCGCCGGCGCCGACCGCCGCCAGGAACGCCCCGGAAGACGCCTTGCCGGCCGCGGCGGACGCTTCCTCCAGCCATTCTTTTTTTTCTTCAAGGCCGGCAAGACAGGCCTCGGCCCAGGCGCCGCTGATTTTGTTGTATTCATTCTGATAATTTTGCGCCCACTGCCTGTAGGCTTCTTCCATTCGCTGTTTTCCCTGCTTCCAGTCTTCCCTTCCCCTTTCCAGTCTGAGCGCGGCGCTTCCCGTCCAGGTTCTGAATTTTTCCGCTATGTCAAGCCGCTGCTGATCCCATTCCGCCTCCCTCGCGGCAAGCTCGGCCCTGTAACGGGTGGTATACATGCGTGACACAAGGGAAACGTACTCGGTCCCCAGCGTCTTGTATTCATTGGCAAACAGCTCGCTGCCGTAGGGAAATTCGGAAAGATCGGAACTTATCGCCCGTTCAAGATTTTCCAGATGGGCCTTGACGGCCGCCGTGTCCTGTCCGAAGGCTCTCCTGGCAGCAGCCCGCAAACCGCCGATGTCCGCGCCTCCGGCGATGAAAATCTCCGCCCTCCGCCAGAAGGACTGTTCCTTCTCCTGGCGTCCGGTTTCATCGGCAATCCACTGGTTTTCCAGATCCACGGTGTTTTCATCACGCAGGTTCTTTGCCCAATGCGCCAGGGCCGCCAGGCCGTCGGGAACGTTTCTGTATATCCCTCCCGTTTCCAGGCGCATTCTTTCCCAGTAATTCCGCAGATCGTCCAATTCATTTTCGGTAAAACCGCGGACCTGCAGCAGGGAATGGTTTATTTCATCCCATCCGATGCCTTCCTCGCCGTCCGTGTCTTTTCGCAGAGCCGCAAGATTTGCGCAGGATGCCAGATAAGACCTGGCGCCCCATTGAACGCCGGTTTTATTTGTCGTCAATCCCCTTTCCCAGGATTCCTCAATTTTCCGCGCTTCCTCAAATGAAGTCTTTATCCGGTTACGGGTGTTCCTGTTGAGATCCCTCCATGAATTATTGATGGCGCCGCCCTTGTACCATGTTGACGCGGCCTTGGCGGCCTTGTCATAGTAGCGCTGGGCTTCGTCCAGGGCGGTTTCCAGTTCCCAGAGAGCGCTCATCTGTGAAAAGCCGGAGATATGGGAATCTCCGTTTCCGAAAAGGGTAATAATCAGATAGAATTCAAGATCCGCTTTTTCGGCCGCGCCCAATTCCGCCCAAGCCTGCTGCTGTGCCCTGCCCAGCGCGGACTGGCGATCCGAAACGTAATCGCCGATATATTGATTCCTGTCCACCAAGGAACGCTTGTAGGCCAAATTCGCGAGAGCGCCTCCGTGCAGGGGCGCGGATCTTTTGTACCCGCTTTTAAGAAATGTTACCGATCCGTCCGCGTTGATCAACTGGCGTACAAGATAATCCCTGGCAAGTCCCCAGCGGCGAAAAGCCCGGGTATCGGTGAGATACGAATCCATTCTTTGGCACAGGTCAATAACTGCCTTTTCATAGGCGCTGTACCGTCCCGGGGTCCCGATGGCATAAGCGGATTCTTTAAAATAATCAGACAACTTCGCGGCTTCAGCCGCGCTGACTCCGCCAAGCCGCACGTTCCAGCCGGGGGAAAAGGCAAGGAGGCCGTTCTTTACGGCAATTACATCCTTGATGCTCCACTCCTCTTTCTTTGCCGGTGAAACATAATCAGGGCTGTAGGCCGGCGGCTTGCCCGGCCCGTAAATCCAGTTTTTCAGCGATGCGAAAGCGGCTTCGTTCCTTTGCAGTTCCTCGTATATGGCGGAGTCGAGAATACTGCCCGCTTTCAGGGTAAGCGTTACTCTCCTGAAACTTTCCCTGTATTCATTGTACAGGGTTTCATACTTCGGATTATCGTAGGGTCTGCGTTCTTCGCCGTCGTTGTAAAGATCGGAAAGTACGGTCAATACCATGCCGGCCCGATCAAGATTTGTTTTGCAGTAGTTCAATTCGCCGTCATTGTTTTCAAGGTAAGCGCTGCCCGCCCATCTTCGTATGGCGTCCTGGGTTTCATAAAGGAATCTTTTTTGTTCCATGTCGTTATAGGCAGCCTTTACGGTGGTGTATTGATCGTCGTAGGCTTTCCCTGTTTCACTGAAATTCCGCGCCAGTTCAAAATAGGCGGCCCTGATTTCATCAAAATTATTCTCCTCTTCTCTCAGCGCCTTTTGCTGCCGGACAAGTTCCTCCTCCAGGGCTTCGAGAGGAAGTTTTGAATAGTCGCAGGCCCGTCCAAGGCGGAAAATATCTTCTTTAAGGGCTGCCTCTTCATCGAAGGTTCGCCGGATTTTTCCCAGTTCGAGGTAACAGGCGTTGAGAAGATCGGCGGTTTCTCCGGCAGCCCTGGTCCGGTCAATTCCGGCATAAAGGGTCAAGGCGTCATTGGTCCGGGATGAATTTATTTTTGCCGTGTAAAGCGCATCAAGCAGAATTCCTTCGGCGATTGACGAAGCTCCCCTGATGGCGGGATCTGCTTCGCCAAGGTGGTCTTTGTCAAGATACTGCCGCCAGTGTTTCTCTCCGGCGGCATCCGCCGCCTCCCTGCCAATACGCTCCCATTCAAGGGTGATAAGGTACAAATAGTTCAATACCGACTCATCATCCTGTATTCCCTGGTAAATCCGGTTTATCTCCCGGATGGCCTGATCGTCCGTATTTTCAGGCGTGCCGTAATGCTCAAACAGGGAATTGTAGCGTTCCTCAATGGCGCTTTGCTGTTCCGCGAGAGCCGCCGTGTCCTTTTCCGGCTTCATGCCCCGGTACAGGGCTTCGGCGGCGGTATATTCAATGAGGGAATTTTTCCAGCTTCCCAATTCATCGGCAAGCCAGTCCGGAATCAGGGAAAACCGGGCGTCAAAGTCCTTCAGAAAACACGCGGCCGTGGAAAACCCTGTTTTAAGAAGGATCTTCCCCGCTGTTTCAATATCGGGCAGAAAACTTCCGCCCGCGTCTATTCCATAAGTGCCAAACAGTTTCCGCAGGCCCTGGACCGTCTCTGCCCAGGCTTCCGCCGCCGCAAAGGCGGAAAAAATCCAGCGGGTCTGGTATAACTCAAGGAGTCCCACGCATTTGCGGTAATCGCCGTAATATTGGGCAAGCTCCGATTCGGCGCCGACAAAATGGCTTCCCCCGGAAACAAACCACCGGATCAGCGCATTTTCTTCGTCGTTATTCGTCATGCTTCCCTCTCCCCGCAGAAGCCGATCCCTGAGGGCGCTTAATATTTCAAGATCCCTTTGAACATCTTCCGCGCCGGCCGTACAGAAGAATGAAAGCAGTTTGGCGCTTTCGTCCGGTTCTTCGTTTTCCTCCGGCTCCTCTCCTTCCTCCGGCTCTTCGTTTTCCTCCGGTTCCTCTCCTTCTTCCGGCTCTTCGCGTTCTTCCAGAAAACAGCGCAGCGCCTCGATTTCAAGCTCAAGGCGTTTTTCGAGCAGCAGGGCGGAACTCTCCCCGGTATCCTTCACCAGTCTTTCTTCAACAGTCCCGGCAAAGTCCCAAATTCCATAGCCAAGGCCTTTCGCCCGGAAATACCATTCGGCGCCGGAAGCGGCCGAAAAAATGTCCAGCCCCGACAGACGGACTTCAAGTTCCGCTTGGGCATCCGCCTTCGCCGCTTTTGCAAGCCCGCTGACAAGTCTTTTGCCCTGCTCCGTGTCCAGCCGATCCAAAAGCTGTTCTATAAGCACATGGAAGGGATTATCCTCCGCGATACCGTAGGCTTCCATTGAGGCGGGCATTTCTTCATCGGCCTCAAAAACCCTGATTCGCTCCGCCGCGTTTCTTAAATCATCAAGGGATAAAAGACTTTCCCCGTCTCCGTTGTTTAGTTTTTCTGTCTCCTCCGCGGCGGCGTCCCGTTCAATGGCAAGCCCCAATTGCGCGGCAAGCCCAAGATACTTTTCGTAAAGCGATCCCTGCCCCGATACAAGGGAAAGC
>JAISND010000188.1 GCA_031276615.1 Treponema sp.
GCGGGGCCGGCAATTCCCGGTTCCAACAGGGACAGAAAAAAGGGCGCCTGACACCCCGGCGCCCCCTGTATGTTTTCGGAAATTCTATTGACACAATCAAAAATGTATGGCATTACTAATTATGTTAGATTATTCTAATTTAATTAGAATAATCTAATAAAATACATTCAGGAGGATTTTATGAGGAAAAAATGTATGGTCCTGTGCCTTGCGGCGGCGATGCTTTTCTCCGGCGCTTTCCTTTTCGCCCAGGAAGAAGCCCCTTCGCTTGCGGACAAGGTAAGTTTTGCGCTGGAGTTCGGCGCGTCGATTATTTCGGCCGACAGCGAGGGGGTGGTGGACAGCCTGACCGACGCCGGATTCAATGAGGACGAGACAAAAATCGGCCTGGCTTACGAGGACGAGCTGTGGGGCGCCAGTGCTTCGCTCAAGTTCGGCACGGAGAATCTCCGGCATTTAAACGGCGAAATCGGCGAGATGTTTGCCGATTTTCCGCTGGCCCTTGACGAATTGTACGGCTGGGTAAAACCCTTCGGTTCCTGGTTCAAATTTACCGGCGGCATTTTTGAAAACACCGACGGCGTTGCCGATTATACCGACGACATTGACGATTTTTCGATGGGCGTCTTTGTGTTCGGCGCCGGCGGTGAACCATACACCGAGCCGGAGGAAGTCACCGGCGCCGCCCTGACAAACGGTTTTCTGACCGACGCGGTTTTCGGCCCCCTTACCCTGCAGTTCCTGCTGGCGCCCAATTACAGCAAGGAAAGCGCCTCTGAGCTTGTCTCCGACCTGTTATCGCAGATGGCGGGCCAGGATATATCAGTTGACACGGAGGAACGCTTTTTCCGCCTGGGCGGACGGGTAATTTTTGACGCCGGCGTAGGAACCGTCTCCGCCCTGTACAAGGTATTCCAGTGGCCGATTGAATTTGTCAACGCGATGATGGGGGAAAGCTTTCCCGGTTCTCTTATGACGTACAATACTTTCGGCATCTACTTTGACTTTACCGCGGTGGAAAACCTCGGCCTTTCCCTGGGCTATACCGGATTCCTGCCGCTAAACAACGGATCGGACGTTGAAAACGTGCTGTACAGCGGCATAGACCTGCGCGCCACCTGGACCGGCATCGAGGGCCTGAGCCTCTCCACCCACCACAATGTTTCCTTCGCGAAGGGCGCGGAAAAAGACTGGCTGGGCAGTCTGGGCAAAGACGCCTCCTTTCTCACGCTCTACAACGCCATCGGCGGGACAAAAGAACTGACCGACAAATTCAGCGTCAACGCCGAAATAGGAAATGTTTTCTCCACCACCGACGACGGGAATTCGGGCAAAATCGAGTTCGAAAGCTTCATGGTGGCGGCGAAACTTATCACCAGGGTAGGCGAAAACGTGGAATTCGACGCCGGCCTGGAAGTGGTTTTTGAAAAGAACGCTTTAAGCGGCGGCTACGGCGACGAGGACGAAAACCTGACCGTATTCAGCGTCCCCATCGGCATTATCATTTCGTTCTGAGCGGATCTGGCGAAAAACGGGACGGGGAGGGAGAGGGAATCCCCTCTCCTCCCTTCCCGCTCTACAATTTAAAAAGCAGTTCTTCGTAACCGGGCAGGGGCCAGGAATCCTTGGCTATCATTTTTTCAAGACCGTCTACCTTGACGCGGACGCAGTCCATCGCGGGCCGGACTTTTTCAAAGTAAGCCTTTGCCTGGGCCTGGGCGTCCTCGATGTCCTGGGCTTCGGCAAGGACGGTCTCCAGCTTGGCAACGTCGTCGTAAAGCTCGGCCAGAATATCGGAGATCTTCTTCGCCTGTTTCGCCTGGGGCACGTTGTTCGCGCCGATGGCGGCCAGGGAAGCCGCCTCGCCCGCGAGGGCGCCCGCGTAGGAACTGGAGGCGGGGAAAATATAACGCCGGGCAAGTTCAATGGTCACGCCCGCTTCGATGTTGATCTGCTTGGAATATTTTTCCAGGTAAATGTGATAGCGGCTTTCCATTTCTTCTTTGGTAAGAACCTTGTGGGTTTCAAAGAGGGAAATGGTTTCACTGCGGACAAGTACGGAAAGGGCGTCCACCGCGTTCTTCACGTTGGGAAGCCCCCGGCGCTCGGCCTCCCTGACCCACTCGTCGGTATAACCGTTGCCGTTAAAGACCACCTTGCGGTGCTTTCCGTAGGATTCCTTTATGATGGTCTGGATAGCCTCGTTCCTGCTGGAAGCCTTTTCCAGTTTGTCGGCAAATTCCGAGAGAACCTGGGCAACCGCCACGTTGAGGTAGGTGTTGGGCGTGGCGATGGACTGGGAGGAACCAACCATGCGGAATTCGAATTTGTTTCCCGTAAAGGCAAAGGGACTTGTCCTGTTGCGGTCGGAAACGTCCTTCGGCAGATTCGGAAGGCTGGTAACGCCGAGTTTGATCTCCCCCCCGGCGGAAGATTTTCCCGACGATTTGCCTTCGGCGATATTGTCGAGGATTTCGGTGAGGGGGCCGCCGAAGAAGATGGACACGATGGCCGGAGGGGCCTCGTTGGCGCCCAGGCGGTGATCGTTTGCGGAGGTTGCGACCGAAGAACGGATCAAAAGCGCATAACGGTCAACGGCCTCGACCACGGCCGCGGTAAAGAGAAGGAAGCGGGCGTTGGACTCCGGGTTTTCGCCGGGCTCGAACAGGTTGATACCGTCGTCGGTTGCCATTGACCAGTTGTTGTGCTTGCCGGAACCGTTGACGCCGGCAAAGGGTTTTTCGTGGAGCAGCCCTTCCATGCCGTGCCGGCGCGCCACGTTGCGGATTGTTTCCATGACAAACTGGTTGGAGTCAACCGCGGCGCTGGAATTGACGTAGATCGGGGCAATCTCGAACTGGTTGGGCGCAACCTCGTTATGCTGGGTTTTGGCGGGGATTCCCACCCTCCACAGCTCGGTGTTGAGTTCGCGCATGAAAGCGGCAACCCGCTCCTTGATCGCGCCGAAGTAATGATCCTCCATCTCCTGACCCTTCGCGGGCAGGGCGCCGAAGACCGTCCTGCCGGTAAGCATCAGATCGGGGCGTTTGTTGTAATACTCCCTGTCCACCAGAAAATATTCCTGCTCCGGGCCGACGGTGGTAAACACCCGTCTGGAAGTTTCGTTCCCGAGGGCGCGGAGCACCCGCATGGCCTGTTTGGAAAGGGCGTCGATGGATTTAAGCAGGGGAACCTTTTTGTCCAGGGCCTGCCCGTAATAACTGATGAAGGCGGTGGGAATGCAGAGGGTGGTTCCGGTAGGATCGGTTTTGAGGAAGGCGGGACTCGTCACGTCCCAGGCGGTGTAGCCCCTGGCCTCAAAGGTCGCCCGAAGGCCGCCGGAAGGAAAACTTGAGGCGTCAGGCTCGCCCTTGATGAGTTCCCTGCCGGAAAATTCCATAAGTACCTTGCCGTCCCCGGCGGGGGCGATAAAGCTGTCGTGCTTCTCGGCGGTAAGGCCGGTCAGGGGCTGAAAAAGGTGCGTAAAATGGGAAGCGCCCCTGGCAATCGCCCACTCGCGCATGGAGGCGGCGACCACATCCGCCACTTCAAGACTTAATTCCTTCTCGCCGTTCTGGACAGCCACAACTTCCCTGTAGATGTTTTTCGGCAGCCTTTCCCGCATCACCGCGTTGGAAAAACAGTTGGAACCATACAATTCGGTAACCGGAATCTTTGTAAAATCGATGCCGCCGTCACAGCGGCATTCTTCGCAGCAACTCATAGAATATTCCTCCAGATTTAGGGTAAGACTCTATTAAAACTAGCAAATTCCATGCCAGGATTCGGAAATTTTCCTAAGTCTTTGTATTGCAAGAAATTAAGAGCACGCGGCGAAGGACGGTTTTATTTACCGCTTAAAAAAAAGACAAAAATGTAGCTTTTAAACAGAAAATCCTGCAAAAATGTATGGATGCCGGTCCGGCAGGGGCCGCGCGCGGGGCAGCCCGCAAACGAAGGCGGCGCGGCCAAAACCGCGCCGTCCCTGTTTTTTTACATAAGGGAAGCTCCGGAAACCCCGAAGTTTCCCCCTGCGGGCAGATCCGCTCCCGGGCCTGCCCGCGCCTCCTTTTTTTCGGGAATAAACCCGCGCTGTTACCCGATGGCCGCGGACCCGGTTTCACCGGTCCGTATCCGGATTGTTTCCTCGATGGGAAGGATAAAAATCTTTCCGTCGCCGATTTCGCCGCTCCGCGCGCCCCGGACAATGGCGTCTATGGTCGGCTTTACAAAATTGTCGTTCACCGCGATTTCAATGCGCACTTTCTTGAGAAGATTCACCTCCGTTTCGACGCCGCGGTACTGTTCGGTGTACCCCTTTTGCTGGCCGCAGCCCATCGCGTTGGTGACTGAAATCTTGAACACCTCCGCCTTGTACAATTCTTGTTTGACCTCGTTGAGGGCGTGCGGTTGTATATAGGCAATTATCAATTTCATCTTACGCTCCTTTGCCCTACATATTGCTGAAGATCTGGAAACCGGAATAGGCTTCCGACTTGTGCTCACTCAGGTCAAGGCCCACGAGTTCTTCCCTGGGACTGACCCTGAGACCAAAGACGGCCTTGATCAGGAAAAAGAGCAGCAGGCTGGTAATCGCCGCCCAGGCCCCTACCGACAGGA
>JAISND010000199.1 GCA_031276615.1 Treponema sp.
CAGATCCGCGCCCAGGCCGCGGCCCGCGGCCATCCCCTCGCGGGGGACAAAAAGTACGGCGGGCATTATCAGCCGGGGGGCTTTCTGCTCCACGCCTGGAAGCTGGAATTCGCGGAGGACGGGAACCTTCCCCGCGGCATTACCGCGCCCCTGCCCGGGCATTTCCGCGCGAGAATCAGGGAACTGTTCGGAGAAAAAAAGAACCCTCTGCCGCGGTTCCAGGAGTGCCTGGCGCCACAGGCGTTTACTTAAAAATCAATACGTTTTACCACGGGGCGCAGGGGCCTGGCGGGGGCTTGACGGTTCGGCCACACGAACGAAAACGTGAATTCCAACTCCTGCATCTTCCCTGTCTGTTGCGGGCCGACAAAAACTTTGACGAAAGCTTAAAACAAAAGTCTGCACCCACGGCAAAGTATATTGGTTTGGGTTTTTAACATATATTTTGCCGGAACATAAATACGCTGCGAAGGCGGATTCTACAGGCAAGTGAACGGAGGACATGGCGCCTGACACCATGTGGGTACAAGCTAATCCTCAATCCGTTTGAAGGTCTCATCGGAAACGCTGCCGGCGGCGGGCAGGGTAAGCATTTCGACTTTGGGATGGCCGGCCGATTTCCAGCGCCGGTAACTGACGGGGCTTTGCCATATACCCCGGTCTTTGATGTAGAGCAGGCCGGTTTTACTGTCTTCGGCGTCCTCCGTGTAGGCTTTCAGGGCAATGTTGCGGGTGAAGCCCCGCAAATGTGCCACGATGCCGGTGATGGTGATAGTTTCATAATCCAGTACAAGCTGTCCATCGATCCGGGAAGTGGGATCGTTGTGTTCCCATGTACCGCGAAGGTCATGGTCAACCCATTTATAGTCCCTACCACCGGATTCCCAATTGCAGGAGGCAAGCAGCAGGACAAGGACGGCTAAACCGGCCCGTTTCGATTGCGTTACTGTCATTTACTGATTACCTCTTCCCCCTGTACGCCGTTTGTTTCCGCTGCGTTAGCCGCACGGCGACGGGCAGGCTATGTTGCGAATAAAAGCCTCTTTACAGCCCGAATACTATCATCGCTGTCAATCCGGTCTTTGTCAAATCCCCTTTAAGAGGAGACGGGGGCGGGTTGACGATTCAACAACAGGCGTCAATTTCCCGAAGGAGCAGGACATGTAAAAGTTATCAATGAAACCGGCGGTAAATTCCGTGATGGACTTATTGATGATATTGAAAATGCGATGGATACCATAATCACGAAGCTCACGAACATTCACCTGAAATTCACGTTTTCGTTCGTGAGGTCGAACCAGATGTTCGTTGTGGGTAAATTTCCTGGTTAAGTAAACGCCCGGGGCACCTGACGCCCTGTTTTTTTATATGCGCCCGGCAATTTTCGGTTTGGAAAAAGAATCGGGAAAATTAACCGGGTCGAAGCTCCGGTTCGACCACCAACCAACACGAACATGAATCAAAAAAACAATGCCTGGTTCTTTGTTTATCCTGTTAGTATATTTTTCCTGCATTCTTGAAAAACCGGGTTCAAAATCCGGCCGGCTTTAAACAGTTTTCAGGGAAGCCACTATAATTATAACAGAGGCATTCCCGACATTCGCAGAATGGGGGATAAAAAACAGGGAGATTTAAAAAATGAATTTCTTTCACGGTCTGACTATTTTACCGGTTTTTATGATGGCTTTCAGCCTTTCCGGCTGTCCCGGCGATTCCTCCGGAACCGGGAGGGGAATGGTGATTGTTGAGGGCCGGATAACAAGTCCCGACGATTCCGTCCGGGTGCTGGCGGAGGGAAAGGCCGTCAGCGGCGGGATAAGCCTGTCAAAGCCCTCCGGAACGGTCACGCTTACAACGGACGGAAACTACTCCGAGTACCGGTGGTACGTGGATTCCAAATCGAAGCCCCAGGGCTCGGAATCCAGCCTGATCCTTAAAGCCGCGGATTACAGCGTAAAGATTCATTCGGTCACCCTGGTGGTAAAAAGCGGGGATATCTGGCTTTCCTCCGAACCCCTTACCTTCAGGGTTACGGCGGAATAGGAGCGGAAAATGAAAAACACGCGGCAGTCAGTGAGAAACGCGGTAATCCGGGCTGCAGGCAGGGCGGTTCCGGGGATTCTCCTCGCGGCGCTGGTTTCCTGTACGAATTTTCTGGACCTGCCGAATGCAGGTTCGGGCGGCGGGACAAGCCTTGATGTCACCATATACCCAGGCGAGGGCCGAACCCTCCTGCCCCGTTTTTCGGATTATTCCGTCAGCTTCAGCGCGGAGGGCAAAAAAACCGTGGTTCTGGACAATCTCGCTGCGCCTTCGGCGAAGGCGTATCTTGAACCGGGAACCTGGACAGTTACCGCCAGGGCGGTGGTGAGGATCAACGGAACCGCCTATACCGCCGCCGAAGGCAGCGAACAGGTAAGGCTTGAGGCGGGGCAGAACAAAAACGTCGGCATCAGGCTCAGGATGCCCCAGGGGAACGGCAGGGGAACCCTGTACTACAAGATCGGCCTGCCCGGAGACATGACGCTCGGCGCCGCCACGCTGAGCCTTGCGCCCCTTGAGGAGGGAAGTTCCCGCGCCTTCGATCTTCTGGAGCGCGACGAGAATTCCGTTGCGGATATAAATTCCGGCATTTACCTTATGACCATCACCCTCAAGGCCGGTAACTTGAGCGCGGCAAAGACCGAGGTGGTTCATATCTATCCCCGTATGGAAACCCGCGTGGAGGGCGATGCCTACCGTTTTTTAAAAGAAAATTTCAAGACCGGCGTTTACCTGGCCGGAACCGCGTCCATGGGCAACACCCAGGACTACTCAATGAACCGCCTTGAAATTTACGGCGACGCCAACCGGTTCCAGCTCCTTGCCACGGTGAATAAATTTACCGGCAGCAACAATTCCTGGACCGCGCTTCTGGACGCGGACATCTACGGCGGAACCGTCTACATCAGACCGGTACTCGGGAAGGAAGGCAGTATCATTTATGCCAAAACAGGCCAGTTCAGCCCCGGCCCCGAAGGATCGGACAGCATTAACCTGCCCTCTTCTTCGGTGTACACGATCACGACCCGTGTGGAGGGGCCGGGTTTCGGAACCTTTAACGTTGTTCCCGCGGACGGAAACCCCGCGGCAGGGCCCGCCGCCGATGTGATTGGCGGCGTCCCTGTTGAAATTGAGGCCCGTGTTTCCAGAGTAGGGAAGTACCGCGTAAGGAAAGGCTACCCCCGCCTTGAAGCGGAGTCCGGCGCGGAAATTTCTCTTTCGGCCGGGGAGAGCGGCCACTTCCGCTTTACCATGCCCGAATCGAATGTAGCGGCGGCGGTGCGGTTTGAAACCATCGTCGATCTCGGCGGGGTCACGCTGAAAAGCGGATCGGGCGGTTCCGTCGTGTACACCCCCCTTCCGGCCTTTAATCCCGATATTACCGAGTACCAGGCGGGCGTACCAAACGGCATCGGCTTGATCTCATCCGTCAATGGCCCCGCCAACAACAGGGCGCAAATCACGGGAACCGCCCTGCTGCCAGGCCTGACAACGGTAAGCTATCTCTTCGACGGCGCCTCCTGGCCTGGCGGCGATAAAAACACAAGCGCCGCCGGCAATACCGTCACCATACGGGTAAGCGCCAACACCGCGGACGACGATGCCTTCAGGGACTATAAAATTACCGTAAAAAAATCTTCCGCCTCCGGGCTTCCGGTAATTAATTCCTTCGGGTTTACCAAAGAAGCCAACGCGGGCAGCTTGTCCGCCTATGCCGCGGGCATTACCGGAACCGTAAACAGGGCCGACAGGACAATTACCATTACGCATAACGGAAACAGCGTATACCGCTGGATAAACGGCCTTACGCTCAAGGCAAGTTTTACCACTACCCCGGGGGCAAAGGTCTACGTTGGCGGCGTGGAGCAGATCAGCGGGGTTTCCGCCCTCGACTTCGGCGGGGAAACGGTTTATACGGTGATCTCCGGCGACGGCCTTTTGCGAAACGATTACACCGTTATTTTCCATTCACCCCAGCTCACCGGCCTGCCTTCGGTCCGGGTAAAAACCCAGGACGGAAAAACAATTAATAGCCGGACTGTGTACCAGAAAGCGCGGATTCAGACAAGCGATCCGGTAAATCCGGCCTACAACATCGACTTTCCTTCCGATGCGTCCTCTTACCCGGACGGGATTCGGGGCTGCGGAAACACGGCCTGGACAAATGTAAGCGGCGACAACGATTACGGCAGGAAGAATCCCTACCTGATCAAATTCGGCTCGACGAAATCCCTCTTCGGCCTGACTTCCGCAAAGACCTGGGTGCTTCTGGCAAACAAAACCGATCCGACCCTCATTCTGAACACCGTGGCCCTTGAGGCCGCGCGCACAATCGGCCTTGAGTTTGTCAACCACACGATACCGGTGGAACTGTACGTGAACGAGCGCTACATGGGCAGCTATGTGCTGACCGAACAGGTACAGGTAAACCCCGGCCGGGTTAACATAGACAGCAAAAAAGGATTCTTTATCAGCATGGATACCTATAACTATTATCCCCCGGAGTACACCGGCGCGGGCCCCCGGTTCAAGGCCGGCGTGAAGCTTCAACTGCCCCTGATGTTCAAGTCTCCCGAAACGGACGGATTGACGGCCCCCCTGGATCTTGACCGGAATTCCAGCGCGGCGCCGCACACGACATACCGGCCTTTCATGGCCGTTATGGACAAATTTGTAGACGCCCTTGAGAGTACAGACAGCGCCGTATTTCCCGCGCAATACCGGACTTGCATCGACATGAACAACTTTATCGACCTTATTATGATGAACGAAATGGTACGGAACACCGAAGTCCTGTACCCAAAGAACTTTTACTTTTACCGGGACGCGGGGGATGACGCGAAGATCAGGATGGGGCCCCCCTGGGATTTCGACAGGGCCTTCGGCGGCGACGACAGCGGCAATTAGTTCAAAGAAACCACAACCGAAGGTGGCGCTACCCTTCCCCGGATACTGCTCTACCCCGACGGACAAGGGCCTTCCCC
>JAISND010000200.1 GCA_031276615.1 Treponema sp.
TTCTGCTTGAAAAGGGGGAGTACATCTCCTTCGCCAACTGCGGCCTCCCCTGCTACATAGGCGGCGAGATAAAAGAAAAGGCCGCCCTGACCCTGCAAACGCCTAAAAGTTTCCGGGCCAGGTTCAACGTGGACGTGCGGATTCAAAACAAGGCGCTTGCCATAAACCGGGAGGCGCGGGAACTTGTCATAAAAAACCTGGCCGCCGGAAAAACTTACACCGAACACTACGATGCCCTCATTCTTTCCATGGGCGCCGATCCCGTAAAGCCGCCCATCCCCGGCATGGACGCCGCGGATGCATACGAAAAATCCCGCCGGGTATTTACCCTTCGCAACATTCCCGACACGTATAAAATAAAGGATTTCATCGAAACGGAAAACCGAAGACCGCCCTGGTCATGGGGGGCGGCTACATCGGCGTGGAAATGGCGGAGAACCTTGCGGCCGCGGGCCTTGCGGTGCGGGTAAAAGACGAAAAGGGCGAAGGGGAAATTCCCGCGGATATGCTGATCATGGCCGTGGGGGATGCGGTGGAAGTTACCGATTTCGTGAGCGGCCAAAAGGCCGTGGTTCCCCTGGCCGGGCCGGTGAACAAACAGGGCCGTATCACCGCGGACAATATCTGCGGCCTGAAAAGTTCCTACACGGGTACCCAGGGCAGCGCCATTCTGAAAGTGTTTGACCTTACCGTGGCCTGTGCCGGCGTCAACGAAAAAACGGCGAAACGGCTGGGACTGGGTTACGAAAAATCCTTTACCTGCTCGGCCTTCTACGCGGGCTACTATCCCGGCGCAGTGAACATGTCCGTCAAGATCATCTTTGAAAAGCAAAGCGGCAAAATTCTCGGTACCCAGATTACCGGCTATGAGGGACTGGACAAACGCTGCGATGTGATAGCCTCGGCCATCCGTTTCGGCGGAATCGCCGCGGACCTGGCAAGGCTCGAACTCTGTTACGCGCCACCCTGTTCCTCCACGAAGGATCCGGTGAACATGGCGGGCTTTGTCATCGAGAATATTACCGGCGGCAGGGTAAAAATTTTCACTGGCACGATGTGGAAAACCTGCCCAGGGACGGCAGTGTGATCCTTCTGGACACCCGTACCCCCTGGAGTTCGCCAACGGTACCCTCAGGGGCTTTATCAACATCCCTCTGGACGATCTGCGGGAACGGCTGATTGAACCGGACAAAACCAAAAAGATCTATGTGACCTGCCAGATAGGGCTGCAGGGTTACGTGGCCTGCCGGATCCTGTCCCGGAACGGGTTTGGCTGTTACAACCTTTCCGGCGGCTACCGGCTGTACCGGTCGATTTTTGATGAAGGCCCGGTGAAGGCCAAAACTGACAGGAGCCGGCCGGTACACCCGAATACCGAAACCCAGCTCCCGGAAAACGCGGGGCCGGGAAAAAAGGTGATCGTTGGCCCGCGGCCTCTCCTGTCCCGGCCCCATCGTCAAACTCGGGGAGGCCCTGAAGGAAACCGCCGCGGGAGACATCATCGAAATATCCACCACCGACCCGGCCTTTGCCGGCGACATCGAAGGCTTCTGCCGCCGTACCGGCCACGTGTTCGGGGGAATGAGCAGCAGCCGGGGAGTGAACGTCGCCCGGATCACCAGGGCCGGCCTCCAGGAGACGGACCGGGCCGGCACTTCCTTCGTTATGGTCAACGCCGCGGCGGCCATAGGCAGAAAGGTTGCCATGTTTTTCACGTTTTGGGGGATCAACATCCTCCGGCGGCGGGACAGGGCGCGGGTCAAAAAAGACCTCGTGTCCCGGATGTTCGGCCGGATGATGCCCAAGGGATCGGAAAAACTGGGACTTTCCAGAATGAACATGGGAGGCCTGGAGGCTCTTATCAAATCGGCGCGGGACAACGGCGTGGAACTTGTCGCCTGTGCCATGAGCATGGACGTGATGGGCATCACGGCGGCGGAACTTATTCCGGGGGGTAAAAACCCGGCGGGGCGGTCTCCATGCTGGCCTTCACGGAGGAAAGCGACATGAGCCTGTTTATCTGAGGCGATACCGGTTCCCCGCCGGCCCGGTCATCAACAGGGTTATCCGGAAACTGAAGTTTCCGGATAACATCTGCCCCGGTTTTTTGCCCTTTTTAACGGCGTTTCTCTTGTATTCGGAAGACGCGGGAACTAGATTATATATATGGAACAAATTTTCCTCTCCGCCGAACGTATCCGCTCTCCCGTGGTGGGAGGAATGTTCTATCCCGAAGACAAGGCCGGGGTTCTGTCGATGCTTTCCGGTTCCTCCCTCGCGCCGGGAAGGGGGGGGCAGGCGGCGGCCCTTGTCGCGCCTCACGCCGCCTGGGAAATATCCGGCAGTATCGCGGAAGACGCGCTTTCCGCAGCCGCGGGCAGAAGCGCGCATGAACTCTCATGGATTGTTATCATGGGCCCCATTCATGACACGCGGGAAGAGGGTCTCTTCCTTTCGGATTCACATTCCTTCAGAACACCCTTGGGGGATATTCAGGTTGAACGGGAAATCAGCGAAGAGATTGCCTCGTGCAGCACCCTTTTTGAAACAAACGATATTCCCCACCTCCGGGAACATTCCATCGAAGTGCTCCTCCCCTTTATCAAATACGGTTTTCCCGGGGTGAAAATAATTCCCCTTCTGATGGGAAACCCCAGGCCGGCGCTTGTTTCCGCCCTGGCAAAGGCCCTGCGCGTTGTTTTTGAACCAATCATGGATCATGCCCTGCTGGTAATCTCCAGCAATCTTTCCATTGACAGCGGTGAAACACCTTCGCTTCGGCAGGCGGAGGAATGTATCAGGCTGCTCCTTGAAAAAAACGCCGACGCCTTTATCGCCGGCGTGACGGAGGGGCGGCTCAGGCTCTGCGGCGGCGGCCTTGTGGCGAGTCTCCTTAAAAGCGGACTTGTCGATTCGATGCGGGCAAGGCTGCTTACAGAACCCCTTCAGAAGAGCCGGGGTGAAGACGGCGAGGTAGTATATTTGGGGGCCCTTTCCTACGAACCGGCAGGAAGATGATGCCCTGCCGGCCCCGGCCTGTCCGGATTTTTCTCGTCACGCTGGGCCTGTTCTGCCTTTCCTCCCTCAGGGCGGAAGGGCCGGACGCGGAGACGGTACTCCGCGCTTTTCAGCACAGTTACCCCGAAAAAATCAGCGATGTTGTTTTTACGGACGGCGACTGGACTGTCCGTGCCGGTGACAAAATTTTTTTCTGGGCCGGAGGAAGGCTTCTTCCCGCGCCGCTCAGGGAAAAGGCGGAATCCTTCAGCCCCCACGTCTTTGAGATTTATCCACGGCTGGTTCCTTCTCCGGCCATTTATTCACCCCGTTATGCGGAATACCTCCGGTTACAGGGCAGCGCCGAAGCGCGCCGGAACCGTGAGGATCACAACCGGGATTTTCAGGCTGCCCTTTTCGGCGGCCCGGGCCGCCGTGATATAGAGAGCCGCCTTGAAAACGGCGAATTTCTGGGCAAAAAAATCGTTGTCCATGAGGATATAGTCCAGGCCCTGAAACGGGTAGAAGCCGCAATAAGAAAAATGGCCGCCGATGATTCCCGGCCCGGAAACAGTGAAATTTCCGCCTTTATCGATTCCATCGGGCAGGTGGGCGCCTATAACTGGCGCGCGATACGGGGGACGCGGCGCATGAGCTACCACAGTTGGGGCCTTGCCGTTGACATACAGCCGAAGAAACTTGACGGCAGGGCGATCTACTGGCTCTGGGAACGTTACCGCAACGACAACTGGATGCTCGTCCCCCTGGAAAAGCGCTGGTCGCCCCCGGAACGCGTCATTGAAGCCTTTGAACACGAAGGTTTTGTATGGGGAGGCAAATGGCCTCTCTACGACAACATGCACTTTGAATACCGGCCGGAACTCCACGAAATAAACCGTCTCCTCGCGGCATCGTCTTCCGGGATTTCACCCTTTGACGACGCGCGCTCCCCGGCCTCCGGCCAGGATCTTCACCACCTGTATCCCGATGATATAACAGGCCGGAAAAGAAAACGGCAGGACCCGGCGCCGGGCGTTTTTTATTTTGGCGCAAGGCGACTTTTCGCGAAAACGGCGAGTTATAAGAAGGCGGATTATAAGATGGAGGGCGGATAATGGAAAAACAGGGCAGACGGGATTCCCTTGTCAGGGGCATAGAATCGGAACTGGAAAAAGACGCGCAGGACATTGACGCTGATTTCATTGATCGCGGGATAGACGAGTTATACGCACTGGACGGCCTTTCTCCCCCGAATCCGGGTGACGGGGCGCTGCGTGCCGCCCGGACGGTACGGGCCCGGGCCGCCTGGAGGCGCCGGAACACGCTGGCGGACCGGGAGCGGAAACGCCGCTTTGCCCGCGGGGTTTGTGCGGCCTGCTGCGTGTTCCTGTTTCTCTTTTCCGCCAACCGGGCGATCACCCTGGCAACCGGCTCCTGCCTTCCTTCCAGAGTGGGCATAAAGATTTGCTGCGGAACCAAATACTGCCTCTGCGACGCAGCCAAAGAGGGAGAAAACCGGCCCCTTCCGGAATGAAGCTCCCCGCCCTGAAGCTCCCCAAGAACCCGCTATTGCGGGGGAAGAAAGGCGGGTTCCTGGCCGCAATTCCACGCCGCTGCAGGGCGGCGCATGAACGCGCTTCCGCAAGCTGCGCCCTGCTTATCAGGGGCGGCCTGTCGGAATGATTGCGTCTAACGTTTGACCGGCCGCAGAACGCCCTTTATGGTGAGTATCGAAGCTTCAAGTTTTACCTCCAGGGTTCCGTCCCAGTTGAACATGGCCATCATGTCGCCGTAGTCGTTCTGGATGGGGCCGGTCCTGGCATCGCTGCCCTGGGCGACAAGCTGCCCCGGAGGGACGCCTGGGTCCCAGACCTTCTTCCAGTCTATGGAGGCGGCGGTCCCGTCCCGGGAAAAGTCCCGGGCGATAACCTGGGGATCGCGCCCCTTGATATAACCGACGGTACGCATCACGTAGTTCCCCCGGGGAAAGCCGATGTTGCCGTTCCTGTCGGTTTGAATGCGGTAGGCGACGCCCCGGTGGACATATTCCATGGTGATAACGGAGCCCTCCTTGTATACATGGAGATTGTCGCCGGTACGGGTCGCGTCCGGCGACAGGGGGAACATCAGGAGGCTCCGAAAGCCGCCGGAAA
>JAISND010000214.1 GCA_031276615.1 Treponema sp.
CGCCTGAAAACTTCCCTGCATCCGCACAACAGCATCCGGTATATACTTTCCTGTCGCTTCGCCGTTATAAGGATCGTTGTTGGCCATATTCTTGACGGCGTTCGCGCCAGCCCCGCGGCGGAAAAGTCCCCGGTCATCTTCTACCCGCATATAAAGGCCGTTGGCATTCCTTGCGCCATTCGCATCGCATTTGTACCACCAGTCGGCGGTATCGTTCAGCGCGTCTCCGACATATTTCCGGGCGCAGAGCGCTTCATACAGGGCAATTTCGACAATCTGATACTTCAGAGGCAAATAGCGCCATTGCGCAAGCTCGAACGGCGTTGGTTCAAACGAGAGATCCGCATATTCCCCTACGACGTGGTTCGCCATATGTCTAAAGCCGATAAGTTTCAAAGTTCCCTGCGGCGTGGCGGTAATTTCCCCGTCCCTGCTGCCGTCTCCCGGATCTTCAACCCCCTTTGCCGCGCCGAAACGATTGTTTGTCAAAACGCCTATCGTCTCGGGCCCGTCATCCACCCACCGGAAAACGGGCGTTTCGGCGTCCGGAATGTTGTTCAGCGCCCACACGGTGCCATCATGGAGGTTTTTCACGTGGGTGCCGTTCCAGATTTCATTCGGGTCAGTAAGGCCTGTCTGTTCAAGGGCGTAGGCCGTCAACGCCTGCTGGCCCGGCACGCCGGACAGATCGCCGGTTCCGAAGTCATGGGCGATCAGATACCCGCCCCGGCCCTGAACGGCTTCGATTTTTTCCCGCAGGAGGGCGTCCGCCGCGGCCCGCGCCGCCGCCTCGGCGTCGATCTTCAGCTGAAAGTCCTCCTTCTCCCTGTCAATCTTCAGCCTGCTCTCCTGGGCGATGGCGGTCAGCTTGTCGTCCATATCCTCGACAAGGTTGGCGTCAAGCCGGGCATTCTGCACAAGGTCGACTTCCTGCGTTATCGGCGTTTCCCGGTAAACCGTCAGGAGGTTTGCGCCCGGGAAGAGGCTTGCCCAGTCCGAAACCCTGGTCAGGGTGCCGCCGTTCGGGTTCGCCGGGGACACCGTATAATCGCTGCCGCGAACCAGAAAGTAATCTCCGGACGGCGTACCGAGCATGGCCTTCACGTGCGCGGCGTCGATATACCCGAAGGTTACGGTAAAAGTCTGAGCCACCGCGGACGTCAGTTCATACTGCTGTTTCGGTGTATTGTCGTAGAGCATCTATTTTCTCCTCCCCAAAAAGGCTGTTATTCTTTCCGTATAATCCTGAAAACCTGTTTTGTGGCCGACACCGGCGCGCCGATACCGATACCGATGCCTTCGGCCAGGTTTTGCGCGGCCCTGTCCCAGTCTCCCGCGCCCGCACGGGACGCCGCGTCCAGCAGTTTCTGTCCGGCCGGAAAAACCGGAGAGGTAAACTGCCGGCGCCGCTGTCCCGTTATCAGCTGTTCGGCAAGCGCGCTGACGCCGTTCCCCAGAAGCGGAACCGAATCAAGGGCCTGGCTGAACGACCAGTATAAAAAGCGGCGCCGTTTTGTATCCTCATCGTCGTCATCGTCGTCTTTGCTGAACAGGGAAGTAACGGCGCCGATCCCCCAGCCGGCCAGCCCGTAGGCGACAAGCATGCTCACCGCATGGCCAAACTGCCGGTTTTTTACCGCGACCGGCAGATCGTAGGTAAACTGGTTCCATATAGGGTTAAGGGACGTGGTAAACTGGGTAATAATCTTCATTGCCTCCGGCTGGTTTTTGTAAAGCGGCGGCAGGTCCTGTTCCCGTGAGGAAGGCTGGGTTTGAAGGGTTACGTCGTCGGCCCGCGCAACGGCCTCCTGTTCGGAAAGCCCCTCTGCCAGGGCTTTTTCATAGACCGCGTCCCAGCCGACGGCAACCGATACCCAGTCGGCAATCTCAAGCCCCTTCATGCCGGCGGACTGAAACGCCGCCAGTCCCCGTTTGCCTTTGCTGTTTTCCTGCAATTGCCGCAAAACCCCGAATGCGGGATTGGCCTGCCTGTGCCGCATAATCGCGGACTTTTCCTTTATCCCGCGGGAAAATTCAACCGGGTTGCTCAGGAACCGGAGCGCCGAAGCGGCGTACTGAACCGGGTTTACGTGCGCCATATACGGCAGGGGGGAAGCGGCGAACTGCTTTAACACCGAAGGCACATTGAAGGCGAGGTACGCGGCCGCGGTATTGCCGCGGATTACCTTAATGATGAGGTCAATATTCCGTTCATCCTTAAAGCTCTGCGGATTTGCCAGGGCGTTGATCTCTGTTTTTATCCGGTTCAGAAGTTCCGGCCCGTATATCTGGCCAATCTGTTCCTGCAAAAAACGGGACGTGCTGCTGTTGCCCTTGTAAACGGCGTTCAATTTTCTGATGTACCGGTTGTAGGCGGCAAAATGTTCCTGCCGTTCGACGGCCTTCATCCAGGTGCCGAAAAGGTCAAGCCGTATGGCCCGCTGGTTCCGCGGGCCTATCTTGACGCGCTTTACGGCAAAGCCCTTTTCCGGGGTACGGCTTATGGAAACGCCCGCGACGTTCAGAATTTCATTTCCCTGCTGCTTCTCATGCCGGTTTCCGGAGGCCGTCGCGTCCTGCGTTATCATGGGCACATAGGAGTTCACCCGGGTCATAACCCTGTTGAATTCATTGGCGAAAATATCGTTCAGCCGGCCGAATTCGTCCCGGAAGTCGTTGCCGATTTCTTCCGCCAGGGCTTTTTCTTTTGCGGAAAGCGTCCGGTTGACAAAGTCATGGAGTATTCTCATCTTTTCGGCGCCCGCCTTTCTGAGGACGGTGGCGTCCGTATGGTTACGTTCGTCATTATTCATCATATTTCCGTAAATGATGGCGGCGCGGGTATTCCGGTCCCGCAGCCCGACAAGCATAAACATCAGGTCGGAAACGGTAAACGTCGCGTCCGAATTTCCCGGCCCAATGCCGCGGATGGTATACTCCCTGTTGTAGAGATCCCTGATCTCCTTACCAATTTTCTTCATAAAGTCGAAGATACGTTTATACCGGCGGTCCATATTGTCCATTTTGACGGCGTATACCTGCCGTTCTTCGGTCACCAGGTTTTTATAATGGGCGCCCTTCGCATGGCCGTCCGCCCATTGCGCGATGCGGGAAAGCGTCCAGGTCCCGGCTCCGACTTTCCTGAAAAGGGTATCCAGTTTTTCAAGCTGTTTTTTGCGTTCCTTTGACCCGGCGGCCAGAGCGGGCCGGTATTCCGGGTTCATGTTGTTCTGGTTAACGGCCGCCCGCTGCGCCGCGTCAATGCCCATTTTCCGCTCCAGTTCCCGCCTGTTCCATTCGTAGCGGCCTTCCAGACGGAGCCTTTCAACCTGATCCCTCATTTCCTCAAGTTCGCCGACTGTCCATTCGTTGATGGATTTTCTGAAAACACGGGTAACAAGGTTTTTGGGAAGAATTCCGGCCAGACCTTCGGCGATGGCCCTGTCACGGAACACGTTGATGTCGTACATTTCCCCTTTCCAGATAACCTTTGCGCGCCGCACTTTGGGATCAATAACCCGCTGGATTGCCCTTATTTTTTCCCGGTGTTCATACCATATCCCTTTTGAAGGTTCCCGCATGATGTCATTCACCAGCCGGCGCTTGTCGGCAATAATTTTGAGCGCCGCCCGGCGTTCCGCGATCTTTTCCCGTATCTGTTCTTTAAGCCGGTTCACCGCCACGTACTTCTGCATGGTGGCCTGCGCCCGCGCGGAGCGTACAAAATCGCCGTATTCTTTTTCAAGCTCCTCCAGCCGCGTCCGCTTCTCCCGCAGCATGGCGCGGGTTTTATCAAGGCGCCTGATATAAGAGTTCTCCAGCTTCTCGCGCCGCTCCCGCGCCTGTCCGGCGGCGTCCGCGCGTTTCTGGCTTTCCTTCTTTTTCCGGGCCCCGTTTTTTTCCTCCGCGGCCTGCCGTTCCAGCCGCCGCCGCGCCCGTACCCTGGCGAGGTCTTTTTCAAGGCGCTCTATTTCCCGTTCATAATTCCGGATGGTATTTTCTGCGGCGCTGAGTTCCTTTTCCCGGCGTACCGCGTTCCGTTCCGCCCGGTTCAGGTATTGCAGGTCATCGGCTATTTCCTCCTCCGCCTTTTCAAGCCTGCGCTGCAGTTCCCGTTTTTCCTTCCGCAAATCTTCGACATAGGACTGAACCTCTTCGGGAACCAGTTCTCCGGAAAGAAATTTCTTCTGAATTTCCTCATTTTTGATTTTCCGGGCTATCTGTTCTTTCTGCACGATGGAAAGCGGTCTGCCCTCCGGGTCCCGGATGTCCGGTTTTGTTTTTACTTCACGCGCGGCCAGGGCGGCGAATTCCTGATCCCCCGTTATTTCAGTATACAGGGCGCGGTAATGGCGGGCGCCTTTTTCCATAAGGGTCAGGATTGCTTTCCGGGCGCTGCCGGTCAGGGGTTTTCCTGCGGCGACGCGCCGGGCGTTGTTGACAACCGTGGGGTGCATTTCATTGCGGACGCGCCGGGCAAGCTCCTCCGCTTCCTCGCGGGCCGCGTCTTCTTCCCCGGTATTCACCCCGCCGAAGATATTCTCCGGGTTTATGGTATACCAGGTTTCTTCAAGGAAGCGCTCCAGTGCGCCTCCCTCTTCCATCCTGTCAAGAAACATGACGTCAATTTCTTCGGTAGAAAGCTCCCCGGCTTCCCTGATTTCCTTTCCGGCCGCGTCCCGTTTTATGCCCTGCGCTTTTTCCCATTTGGCCCTGTACCAGGCGTCTGCCTCCGCGCCGGACAGCCCTTCGGGTGTCACCGATTCCGTCTCAAGGCCAAAGTCGGCGTCTATCCCGTTCAACTCATTCTGCTTTTCCTCGTAATCCCGCCATTCCGGCCAGGAATCGAAGGGCCGCGCCCGGGCGAGTATTTCCTCTTCGGCAAACTGGTAGAGGATATCCTCCCCGGCCGGCTTGACATAATCGACAAGTGCGGCCAGACTGTTATTGAAGTCCGCTATCGGGCCGGAATTTTCAGGGTTCGTCCCTGGTTGCGGCATTAGTCCAGCGGACTTCATATTTTCTGCGTCTACAG
>JAISND010000242.1 GCA_031276615.1 Treponema sp.
CGGAACCGCGGCGGGTTTCGACGGCGCTGCGACAGGTTTTGCCGGCGGCGCCGGAGACGCCGGGGGAGGGGAGGCCGCGGCGGGCTTCGACGGCGCTGCCGCCGGAGGCTCCGCGGGAAGGGTAGGGGCTTTCCCCCCCGGCCTTTCGCGGGGCCGGGATACCGCGTCCGGGGCCTTTGCCGGAGGCGCTTCCGCAAACGGCGGAATTTCCCGTCCTGCCGGAGGCGGGAAACTGCCCCCGGTTCCGGCATTCAGGCCTGAACGTACAACAATAACGGCTGCCGAAACAAAAGCCGCGGCGGCAATAAGCGCCGCCGCCAGCAGCACCGCCCGGAGGGCGTCGGGCAAACCCGGTTTCTTTCGCCTTTTTGCGCGGGGATGTTTTTTTACTGGTTTTCCGGCGTACTTCATAGGTAAAGGAGACTCCAGAGCCCGGACGGGGTTTCAGAGCTTCCCTTAATTATCGGTCAAACGGGCCGTTCCAAAAGCGCCTGTTTCGGGACCAGGCGTATTTCAGATCGCTTCCAGGTACACTTCTTTTTTCAGCTCCCTTGCGTAGCCCCGAATCTTGTTGATGGCCCTCATTTCTATCTGGCGGACCGTTTCCGGGGAAATACCCAACTCGTCGCCGATTTTTTTCAGGGTACGATGTTCGGCGCCGTCAAGCTGGTAACGGTAGATGAGGATGCGCTTTTCCCTGTCCTTGAGCCTGTCCAGCACGCGCCTGGCGCCGTCCCGCGAGAATTTCCTGAAAAGGGTCTGTTCGGGATTGTAGGTGTAATCCTCGTGGAACCGCGCGGCGGCGGCGGTTTCATCATCCTGGGGATCGTTTTCAAGGGGCAGGGGACCGGAGCTGATATTGACAATATAATCAATATCCCTGGAAGAAATTCCCAGTTCTTCCGCTATTTCCCCGGTTCGGGGCTGGTGCATGAGAGTCTGGCTTAAAGAATGGTAGGTGTGCTGTATTTTGCGGAGAATCTCTTCCTTCCGGTGGGGGAGACGGACAATGCGGTTCCTGCCGGCAAGGTAGCGGCTGATAAACTGACGTATCCACCAGCCGGCATAGGTACAGAACCTGACTTTCTTCAAATGACTGTACTTCTCCGCCGCGTGGATAAGACCAAGATTTCCTTCCTGTATAACATCCATAAAACCGGAATCCGGAAGGGCAAAATGGCGGGCGATTTTTACTACCAGTCTGAGGTTGGCGTTGACAAGCCGGTGCAGGGCCTCCGAATCTCCCGTTTCTATACGCCTGGACAGGTCAAGTTCCTCTTCGAAGCTCAGAAGGGGAAAAGCCTTAATCTGGTCAAAATAGGTCTGGAGAAGATTCTCTCCGTTTTCACGGGCACGACCGGATTTTTTATCCATAAATACAAGCCTCCGCATGCTTCAACGGCATGCAAACACTACAAGCAATTTCCGTGCCAGGTGTTTCAATCTTGATCCCGCCTGTCCTAATTCCTTTCTGTACAACGAATTAGCCTGTTTTTTCATTGAAAGGCCCGCCGGATTGTATGAATTTCCAGACTTATCCCGTTTTTTACTGTATGGAAAATGTAACGCTTCCATGGTATAATTGATCCATGAATTACGGAATTACCGCCCAGGAAAAGGGCGAGGATGTACACTATTTTATAAGCTGGTCCCCCCTGGCCATCGCGGATCGCTGGGCAATAAACGCGAAAGTCCCGGCGGTTGCGGGAATCTACGAAATCTACTGGATGGATGATCACGATCACCTCAGGATGCTCTCAATAGGGCAGACCCATTACGGCGGCCTGCGGAGCGAGATCCGCCGCCTGACCGATCCCGAACTTATGACCGACGCGGGGATCAAAAAAACCCTTGCGGATGAGGAAATCTGGTTCCGTTATGCCCCTTCCAGCTCTCCGGCGGTCATGGCCGATGTGGTGTGGTACTTCCGGCAGACCTATTTTCCCGGAAATCCCGGCGTTGAACATTCAGGCCGTTACCGGAAAATCTTTATGAACGAATCGGCCCCGGATAAACTGATTTGGGTACCCTGAGAATCTTTGGCTTGGCCGCCGGGAAACCGGGCGGGTCTGACAGCCGCGGCGGGAAACGGATATGATTGAGTACGTTGTTTCTACCAATATAGACGACAGGGTTTTGGCCAGGGCGATACGGATCCTGAACGAAGGCGGACTTGCCGCCCTTCCTACCGACGCAAGCTGGGTTCTGGCCTGTTCTCTGGGATCGCCCCAGGGGATAAAGAAGCTCAAGTCCCTTTCCGGGGAACGGGACGAGCGGCGCTTCACCCTCCTCTGTTCGGACATTTCGCAGTTCGGAGAACTTTGCAGTATTGACAACAGCCGTTTCCGCCTGATCAGGCGTTTGTCGCCGGGGCCCTATGTGTTCATTCTGAAAACCCTGCTGGGTACGGAGAAAGCCCTGGACATACGCCGCAGGGAAGCGGGGGTCCGCATTCCGAATCATCCCGTGCCCCTGAAGCTGATTGAAACCCTGGGCAGTCCCCTCTACTCAATAACCGCGAAACGGAGCATGACGCGGAACGGGGAACGGGAATTGGCCGCCGCCGAAGGGGCGGAACTTCCCCCTGTTCCGGAGGAGGATCTTTTCGAGGCCGGATGGGAACTTGAGGACATCGAAGGGCTTGATATTATTCTGGACGACAGCGAGGAGCGGGAGCGCGTTTTTTCCACGGTTCTGGATCTTTCCGGGGACGGGCTGCGGCTCCTCCGCCCCGGCGCGGGACCCTGGCCTGTCTGACAGGAGCGCCGTTCTGTTTCCGGTCTGACTTTTTTAGACTGTTTCCGTTATAATTATGTCATGAAGAAAAAATGGGTAAGGGTCGTATTCCGGAGAAAATTCCTTGTCATAGCCCTGCTCCTTGTTCAGATTGCGTTTATTGTTTTTCTCATTGCCGGTTCCAGCCTGTATTACCATTATGTCAACTGGGCATTCAATCTCCTGAGCATTGTGGTCTGTATCCACGTCCT
>JAISND010000051.1 GCA_031276615.1 Treponema sp.
TTATCTGACGAGCCTCTCGGAAGCCCTCCAGCAGCGCAGGGACTGGCTTGAAAGGGAGGAACTGGTCAACCTTAAA
Source organism: Treponema sp. (assembly GCA_031276615.1). GTDB lineage: Bacteria > Spirochaetota > Spirochaetia > Treponematales > Breznakiellaceae > JAISAK01. Next base: position 77 of record JAISND010000051.1, read on the forward strand.
GAAAATCTCCGTACGTTTCAATCATCTTTTTCATCGCTTTATACGATCTATCTGAAGAAAGGTCTCCTCAAGGAGGATCCTTACAAACAGGAAGTAAAAATCGGAGAGCTTGAAGTTCCCGAAACCAGCGGCTTCAACGAGGCCGAACGTCTGGATCAGCTCAGTATCAGACTTTCCGGCTACGATAACCAACTGGACTTTCTGGTCAACTTTTACCAGTTCAGCGTGGATTTTCTCAATCTTGAACGGATAAAACGCATCCTCGGCCTGGTGCGCTATGTGGACTGGATTCACCTGACGCCGGATTCCCCGTCCCCCGTAACCAAAGCGGTCGCGGAAACAACCATCCAGGCGAAGATCGGCATTGATCAGATCGGCCTGAGCGTCATAAGCGAATCCCTTGCCAAACTTTCCAAATCCACCGTTCCGATAATGAACAGCCTCAAAAGCCTGACCGCCTATTACAGGGAAACCTACAAACTCGCGGTAAGAAACGCCATTACCAACGGCTTTTCCCCCCAGGAAGCGAATACCGCAAACGTCAAAAGGAAATTCGCCGCGGCCATGCCGGGGAAGCCCTTCTACCAGGAATTTATCGAGGAGATAATAAAGGAAGACTATTCCGGCCGGGGACCCGCCCTGAGGGAAAACGTACTCAAATCCCTCCAGGTTGCGGAAGAAAAACCAAAGGCGGTAAAGCAGAAGGTATCTTTCAAATCCATCCTTCTTGAGGGTCTGCGGGAAATAGGCTCAAGCGCATCATCGTTAGCTGAAATTTCCGTCAAGATTGACGAGAACGAAACCCTTCTGGCAAACCGGAAAAAAGGGTTCTGGGAAAAAATGCGCCTGGTCTTTCAGCAGATGATGAACAAGGAACCCGAGGAAGTGATCTATGAGCTTGAATACATGGATTCCGCCAAAGGCGTTCCGGTAAGGGAAAACCTGAATTTCCACCGCTTCCGTTCCGAGATGGACAAAAAATCGCGGAACCTGGCGGGTATGGGCATGCACGGCCCCGCCGCATCAAGGCTGGAAGCCATGAGCGAAGAGCAGCTTATCTCGGTCCTTGAACGCGCCATCCGGGATGTCCAGTCCCTGCACCGCACGCTTGTCGCCCTTGACGAATACTTCAGGGCGGAAGCGCCCCGCGAAGACAGGGGTAAAATAAGGGGAATCAGGCCGGAACTTGCTACCATAAAAAACGCCATAATAAGAGCAAACCAGTTAAGACATGAATACAGCGCCCAGGAAGAAGAAGAAGAACAAATGAGACGGCTCGGCATTGATCCGGGTGTATAAGAGGATGCTGACGTGAACATATCAAAGAAAAGCTCCCAATGTTTTGAGCCTGTCCCAAAATTAATTGATCGTGCGCTAAGGCGCGCGGTTTTGGGACAGGTTCTTAGCGTTTTTTTCTGCGCGGCCCTTGCGCTGGGCGGCTGCAATGCCCCCCGGGTGAGGGAAACGCCGCCGCCCGAAACGGAGATTGAAACGCCGGAGCGGGAAGAACAGCCGGATTCCGGGGGGCCGGGCTTTGCCGAAACCCGCCCCCGGGTGGAAATACGGGACGTGCTTACGGTGGTCTTTTCCAGGGGCGAGGTGGAACTGGATTTCCGCAAATCCTACCTGGCAAGCGAGGCCCAGCTTTTTACCGCCCTCTACGAAGGCCTGTTTTCCTATCACCCCTTCACGATGGAACCGATTCCCGCGGCGGCCGAAAAATGGAAGATCTCCGACGATAAAAAACAGTGGACCTTTACTATCAGGCAGAACGCGAAATACTGGAACGGCGATCCCCTGCGGGCCGAAGATTTCCGCGCGGCCTGGATATCCCTTCTTGATCCCGCCCGCAATTCTCCCTATTCCAGCCTCTTCGACGTAATAGAAGGCGCCCGCGAATACCGTACCGGCGCGGAAACGGATCCGGCAAAGATCGGCATCGAGGCCCCCGACGCGCGGACTCTTGTGGTCAAACTCGGTTCTCCGGCTTCCTTCTTTCCCGCCATGCTTTGCCATCATTCCTTCAGTCCCATTCACCCTTCCATGGTGGACAGGAAAAACTGGTCGCCGCCGGCCGGCGGAGAATGGCTGCCGCCTGTTTCCAACGGCCCCTTCCACATCAGTGAAGCTGGTGAAAGCAGAATCATCCTGGTAAAGAACGACCAATACTGGGACGCCGAGCGGGTCTATCTGAAAAAAATAATCTGCAAATTCGCGGAAAACGGCGATGAGGCGACGAACCTCTGGAATTCCGGCGAAGCCCGCTGGATTTCCGGCGATTTCAACTGGGATACGCTGACCGACAGGAGCGGCATTCAGGTCAACGCCATGTTTGCCACCCATTACTATTACATCCGTTCCGCGGAAAAGCCTTGGAACGATTACCGGGTGCGCAGGGCGCTGGTTCTTGCCCTGCCCTGGGATGAGATCCGGCAGGGCTACTCTCTTCCCGCCAGGACGCTGATCTTTCCCATCTCGGGGTACCCCGAAATTGAGGGTCTCGCGCTTACCAATGTGGAGGAGGCGGAAAGGCTTCTTGCCGAATCCGGCTACCCCGGCGGCGAAGGTCTCCCCGATCTTGTAATAAGGCTTACCCCCTCGGAGGAGGCCGCCCGCACCGGCGGCCTTATGGCAGAGACCTGGAAGGAAAAACTTGGCGTTCCCGTCCGGGTAGAGGTGATCCCCTACGACAGGTATTTTCAGGCCCTCAAGGGCAGCGATTACACCGTCGGATCTTCCACCTGGATCGGGGACTTTGCCGATCCCTATACTTTCCTGCAGATGTGGCGCAGGGATTCAAACCTGAACGATGCCCGCTACGACGACGAGGATTACGAAAAGCTGATCGATAAATCCATGAACGAGGACGGCAAAACCCGCTGGACTACCCTGTCCGAAGCGGAAAAACTTCTCCTTGAAAGGGGTTCGGTGCTTCCCATTTCATACAGTCCGGCGGTCAATGTCATCGACATAAACGAACTTGACGGCTGGTTTCCCAACGCCCTGGACATACATCCCTTCAAATACCTTTCCTTCAAGGCCTTCCGCCCCATGCCCGGCGTGGTAATGGGGATTCCGCCAAAACCCTGACCGGAACACTTCAGCGGCTGCGGCCTACCTCAATTCGTCTGCAGTGTTTTGTGATCACACAGCGGGAACAGTAGGGACTCAGGGGCCGGCAGACATTCTGCCCGTAGAGGACAAGGAGGGCGTTTATCCCCTTCCAGTATTTTCGCGGAAGAATTTCACGCAGGGTCATTTC
>JAISND010000056.1 GCA_031276615.1 Treponema sp.
GGGCCGGAAACGCCCAATCCGGTAGACCGGGTGCTGGCGCTTAACGAAGAAAAAAAGAACCTCCAGGAGCGGCTTGTGTTCCAGATCAGGGAGCAGAGCCGCCTGGAACCGTGGGGCGATTTTGATCCGAAGGACTTCGCCTTTCTCGCGGAGCGGGGGATAAACCTCGTTCCCTACGAGCTTTCCCCGCAGGTTTACGGCGCGCTTGGCGGCGAAACAGAAGTTATCGTGCTTTCCCGGGGCAAAACCGGCGTCCGCGTTCTCGCCGTTGGAGCCGAAATTCCCGGGGAGACCCCCTTCACGCTGCCAGAACTGTCCCTGGCGGAAACCGGGGCCTGTATCGCGGACATACGAAACCGCCTGGCCGGCGTGGAAGAGCAGATGCGGAACCTTGCGGCGAATCGGGACGCGGTTGAAACGGAACTCGGGGCGCTGCGGGAAGCCGTCGAATTTGAAAGCGCCAGCGCCGGCATGGAGATTGTTGACGGCGTCCCGCGGGAATTCACCGTTTCCTGGCTTTCGGGTTTTGTGCCCCGGGATTCCCTTGGCCTGCTGAAGCGGGCCGCCGCCGAAAACGGCTGGGCCCTGATCGCCGAAGATCCCGGCCCCGAAGATCTGGTTCCGACCAAGCTGAAGAACAACAGGTTCGCGAGTCTTATCAATCCGCTGACGGACTTCCTTGAAGTGGTACCCGGCTATAACGAGGTGGACATTTCCGGCTGGTTCCTGCTTTTCTTCACCATCTTCTTCGGGATGATCTTCGGCGACGCCGGCTACGGCGCCCTGATTCTGCTGGCCGGCGTCATCGGCATCGTCAAAACCGCCCGGAAGGGCGTTCCCCCGGTACTCAAACTTCTCTTCCTTTTGGGCCTTTCAAATTTTGTCTGGGGCGCGCTCACCTGTTCCTGGTTCGGCATCGAAGACCTTGACAGGCTTCCCGCCGTTTTGCGGAATATTTCGCTGCCCCTCATTTCCAATGTGCGGGCCGCGCAGTCCGCGCAGGACAGGGGCATCGTTCAGCAGAACCTGATGATTTTCTGTTTCTCCCTCGCCCTGCTGCAGCTTTCCATCGGGCACATTCTTTCGATCGTTAAAACCAGAACCCTCAGGGTTCTGGGGGACATCGGTTCCATCGCCATGCTTGCGGGAATGTACTTTATTATACTTAATCTGATAGCGAGTAACGAATACCGGCGCATTCCCCTCTTTACGCCCGCCCTGTACGTTTTCGCGGCCGGTTTTTTGCTGAACTTCATGTTTGCCAATTACGATGGAAGTTTCGGCCGCTCGGTTCTTGAAAGCCTCAAGAATATAATTTCGGTGATCCTGGGCATTGCCAACGTGTTTTCCGATATCATGTCTTACATCAGGCTTTGGGCGGTCGGTCTTGCGGGCGCGGCAATCGCCTCTACGGTGAACGCCATGGCCGGGCCCATGCTGGGGCATCTGGTGTTCTTTGTATTCGGTCTGGCCCTGCTTTTGTTCGGGCACGGCCTTAACATCGTGCTGAACATGCTGTCGGTGCTGGTTCACGGCGTCCGCCTGAACACCCTGGAATTTTCCGGCCACGCGGGGCTTTCCTGGGCGGGTTTCGCGTATAAACCCTTCGCGAAACGGACGGGGAAAGAGGCGCGGTGATGGGCATCGTGTTAATGTTCGATAAAAAACGCGGCGATACCGCCGCCTTGGAATAGGAGTTAAGCATGAATTTAGGTTTATTGGGCGCAGGTCTTGTAATGGGTATTGCCGCGATAGGATCGGCAATCGGAATCGGCATTGCCGGCCAGTCGGTAATCGGCGCGTGGAAAAAGTGCTACATAGCCAACAAGCCGGCGCCGATGACCCTGCTTGCCTTCGGCGGAGCGCCGCTGACCCAGACCTTCTACGGTTATATCCTGGGCTTCCTTTTCATGAAGCCCGCGGCCCTGGCGAATCCCGCCAACGGTTCCCTTTACCTCGGCATCGGGATTGCCTCGGGTCTTGCCATTGCTTTCTCCGCGATTGCCCAGGGCAAGGCGGGCGCCTCGGGCGCGGACGCCACCGGTGAAACCGGCAAGGGTTTTGTCAACTACATGATGATTGTCGGCGTCTGCGAAACCGTCGCGATTTTCGCGATGGTTCTCTCCATGATCAGCCTTGGCTGATTTGGCGTAAAGGAGCGGGCGGCGGCTTTCCCGGCCCGCCGTTTCTCCGCATTTTCCCGGCTGTGTCCTATAATACGCGGGCTGTACAAATAGGCGGTTTCGATCATGTCGAAGCCGTCATGGTGGGGGGCGGTTATCCCGTGGTTATTCAGACCATGTGGAAGGACCGCCTTTCTTTTTCCGATCTTGAAGGGAAAGCGGGGGAAGCCCTCGTCGCGCGCATCGGCGGCCTGAAAGGCATGGGCTGCGGTCTTTTGCGTTTCGCCGTTCCCGACACGGAAGCGGCCGAAGTCCTGGGGCGCCTGGCCGGTATGGTCTCCATGCCCCTGGTGGCCGATATTCACTTTGACTACAGAATCGCCCTCCGCTGCATGGATTTTCCCGTAGCCAAGATCCGCATAAACCCGGGGAACATCGGCGGCAGGGAAAAGGTCGGGGCCGTATTGTCCCGGGCCTCCGAAAAGGGAATACCCGTCAGGATAGGGGTCAACGCCGGGAGCCTTCCCCCCGACTTGCGGAAAAAGGTGGAGGCCGGAACGGACCGCGCCCTTGCCCTGGCCGCGGCAGCGGAACGGGAACTTGCGGTTTTCCGCGAATTCGGGTTTCGGAATATCCTGGTCTCAATGAAAGCCTCCTCAGTTGCCGATACTATAAGGGCGAACCGGATTCTGGCGGAAAAAAATTCCGGGGAGAGACCGGCCGGAAATCCGGCGGATGACGCGGGCCCGGGGAATGACGGCGCCGGGCCGCCCCTCCATGTCGGGGTAACCGAGGCGGGGCCCCTCGTGGCGGGCGTAGTCAGGAACACCGCCGCGCTTTTGCGGCTTCTGGAAAACGGGATTGGCGACACCATACGGGTTTCCCTGTCGGACACCATGGAAAACGAGGTAATCGCCGGGCGGGAGATTCTGGCGGCGGCGGCGGAAAGCGCGGCGGCCGCCGGAAACGCGCCCGGCGCGGCGCGGCTGCGGAGGAGGGGAGTGACCATTGTGTCCTGCCCCCGCTGCGGCAGAAACGGCTTTGACACCCACGGTTTTACCGAAAGATGGCTGGATAAACTGTACGGCCTGGACAAAAACATCACCGTGGCGATTATGGGCTGTGTGGTAAACGGCCCCGGCGAGGCGAGGCACGCCGACATCGGCATCACCGGCGCGGGGGACAGGGTGTTGATCTTCCGTCACGGGAAGGCGTTGCGCAGCGTAAGCGCGGATGAAGCGGACAGGGCCTTTACGGAGGAGCTTGACAGAATATGAGAGCGGAGGCAAAGGGAAGCATCGTGAAGTTTCGTTTTTTCTCCCTCTTTTGCCTGTTTCTTTTCTTTCCCGGTTTCTCCTCCTTTGCCCAGCAGGGGAATTCGCGTCCCTGGTGGTATACCCTGGAGCAGGGGAAATTTTATTTTCGCGGCGGCGAATACGGAAACGCCCTTCTTTCGTTCGAGGACGCCCGGCGGCAGCGGCGCGCCATGTATGAACGGATGGAAAAGGATTTTATCGATTTTCTTTCAATGTCCGAGGTCAGGCGCCTGGGCGATTCCCTTGAACGGGTAGAGGCCTACGCCGCGGAAAGGCTGTATGCCAATGTTTCCGCCGCCCTCGCGGAACTGTACGGCCGCGTTCCCAGGGAAAGCCTTTCCAATTCGGCGGCCGCGGCCCTCAGCGCCCTTGGCGCTCTCAAAGATTACCCCGAGGCCGAATATTGGATAGGGGAAACATACCGGACGGAAGGCGAACTGGGACTTGCCCTGGGCCAGTTTCAGAAAGCCTATGAGATGCGCGGCCTTTTTGAAAACCCGGACAGCGATCTGTATCTCCTGTACAGGATCGCCGATATCCGCAGGATCCGTCAGGATTACAACGAGATGGAACGCACCCTTCTTTTGATCCTCGCGCGGGATACGCTTTGGTCGGAGGAGTCGGGTTCCTTCGCGAAGAGCGCCATGCTCCGGACACTGGAAAACGAAGGCGTGAACCGTTTTCTGAGCCTCTACCGTTACAACAATACGGCCGTAGAGGCGGCCCACCGTCTGCTCGGTTTTTATTACTATGCCTCCGGCCGTCACAGCAGGGCGGAGGAGCATCTTATGTTTGCCTTCCTCATCCAGAATACAATTATCATCGAGGAACTTATCCGCCGGGACTACGATTACGCCTTTACCGGACTTTCGGAGCTTTCCGGCGGGATAACCCGCAATCCCCTTCTTTCCGGGTACGTTTCGGAAACCGAATATTACCGGACCGCCTACTACCTTGGAACCAGCCTTTTCGGCGCCGGCAAACCCGGGCCCGCCCGGGCTTTCTGGGCTTTTCTCGCCGGTACCGGGGAAGCCGGGGAATGGCAAAACCGCGCCCGCGCGCAGTTAAGCGGCCCGGGGGTAGACAGGGCAATAGAAATGCCCTGAGTTTCACTGACGCCGCGATTGACAGGCCGGGTTGATTCATTGTATCCTTGTCGTTGCCTGTAATGCAGGATATTCGCCGTATAAACGGCAAGGAGGAATCATGGCCCAGGCCAGCAAAAACAGCCGTACTTCAAGTTCAACCCAGAAATTTTTCTGTTCCTGCGGGGGAGAAGTCAAAATGAAAACCCTCTTCGAGAACGGCAAGGTAAAAAACGTAGCTGAATGTGAAAAGTGCAAACGGACCGAACGGCGTCCGTCGGATTTCAAATAATGAAGTTGTTTGGAAAGACGATTTCAAAATCTCAAATTTTGAAATCACAACCTTAAAAAACGCGGTTTTGCAGGGGTAAAAACCTGAAAAACTGCGGGAGCCAGGCCTGAAACCGTGCGCGTTAGCGCACAGACAAGTAGTTTTGGGACAGGCTCATTTATCCGTAAATTTGAATCTTCTGACAAGCGGGGCAGTTCCAAAATCCGGCGGTCCGGCAGGGGCCGTAATTTCGGAACCGGCCCAAGTCTATTTTTTATGGGGGTTTTTTTTGGCAGTCAAGAGTAGTTCCGCGGAAAAGCGCCATCGGCAAAGCGAGGAGCGGCGGCTCCACAACAAGGCGGTTAAAAGCGCGGTAAGAACCAGCGTGAAACAGTTTGTGGTATTGGCCCGGAAGAAGGATATGGACGGGGCCGGGGCCGCCCTTAAGGACCTGATCAGCAAAATAGATTCCGCCGCGCGAAAGGGC
>JAISND010000163.1 GCA_031276615.1 Treponema sp.
GTGGTGGGTTAAAACCTGCAAAAAGTATCAAAAATGGGTTATACTGGAAGCAGAGGTATGTTCTGATACCATTTTGGATTTATTTGGCTCAAAGGCTGATAGAGCCAGGTTTGGGTGTATAAAGCAGAGACTTCTGGCAAAACATCTTGAATCCGGGGGAAAAGAAAGTGATTTCACTCTCAAGCCAGTCTTTCTGGTTTTTAACAGAAAAGTTGAGGTAATTCGGGCTCTTGTTGACGCCGCACGGTTGGACAAATTTGTAAATTTTATTGTGGGGTACCCGCAAATACAAATTTGTGTCACCAAATCAAGCTGTATAGGCAGCCCCAAACGGGTAAGTGAAGGAACTTTGGAATGAACGATAAATTATTTGAAGAAATGCTCTTCGAAATTGATACAATGACCACGGAAGACTACTGGAAACTCTATCACGATGCGGAAAATCTTCCCGATTTTCCGCCCAGGGATACATATTACTCAGTAATGCCTGTTGCCGAGTTTTCAATAATTCAATCTGACGGAAAATAGCAGTTTCCCATTCCTGCCTGTTGCGTCCGGTTTTCGGGCCTCCCTTAACGCAGGCCGTGCCGGAATTCCCGTTCCACGTCGCGCCTGACATCCCGCTCGCGGATATCGGCCCGTTTGTCAAAGGCCTTTTTCCCTTTGCAGAGGCCCAGGTCTACCTTGACCCTTCCCTTTTTAAAATAGAAAGACAGGGGGATAAGGGTGTAGCCCTTTTCTTCCACCTTGCGGCTTATGCGCTTGATTTCCTCTTTGTGAAGGAGGAGCCGCTTTTTCCGGTCGGGATCGTGGTTAAATACCGACGAAAAGGGATTTTCCGCCACCCGCAGGGAACGGAGCCAGATTTCACCGCCGGAAACTTCGGCCCAGGCGTCGGGGAAAGAGATTTTTCCGTCCCTGAAGGATTTTACCTCGGTTCCCAGAAGCTCCAGGCCGCATTCGTAGTTGTCGTCTACCGAATAGTCGTGCCTGGCCTTGCGGTTTACGGCGATGATCTTTGTGCCTTCCATGTCAGCTTCCTTCGCTGGCCGCCGCGCCGCGTTTCGGGGCAATAACCGGCCGGAACGACACAAAGGGAGAGCAGGTTTCGGGCGGCAGGGAAGCCCTGGTTTCACTGTCCACGGCGCCGGCGGGGTTTATCCATGAACCGCCGCGGACGGCCCGTTCCGGCGAGCCAAGGGCTTCAGGGGTCCCGGCGGGGGCGCTGATAAAATCCAGGGGCGCGTAGTGGTTTTCGCACCATTCCCAGGCAAGGCCGCCGAGGCCGCGCAAATTCACTGCCCCGCCGGCCGCGCCGCGGTTCCGCGCCCATTTCGCGGCGTACTCCCATTCCGCTTCCGTCGGGAGCCGCGCCTCATAAGCCCGCATGGAAGCGGGAAGCTCCCCGCTGAGCCAGTCGCAGAAAGCCCTGGCCGCGAACCAGGAAACGCCGGTGACCCCTGCCTCTCCGGCCCTGTTCGCGGGGATACTCCCTGAAATTTCCGGATCTTCGGCAAGGTATTCGGAAGTGGCAAGTCCCTGTCCGGCAAGAGCCTCCGTCCTGTCGGGCGCCCACTCGGGGTGCGCCGCGAGAAAACGCTGAAAGACCCCGGCGCCGGCCTGGGTATCGCAGATCATGAATTCCCCCACGGCGGTCCGGTAGCGGCCCCCCGGCGCAAGGACGCCGCCCTCGAGGGCGGTAAACGAAAGGCCCGCGGCTTCAAAGCGGCTTCCCCCCGCGGGGGAGACGCTTTCGGCCAGCCCCGCCTCCTGATTCCGGTACCAGGCCGAACCGCCGACGGGGAAGGCGTCCCCGGGCAGCAGTCCGGCGAGCCACGCCGCGGCCGGGCGGGTTTCGGAGAGAAAGCCGATAATATCCCGGGCCGAGCCAAGCAGGGTAAGGGGCGAAGGGGGAAGACCGCCGTTGTCGGCAAGGGTTTTCGCCCTGACCAGATCACGCAGGGCCGCCCGGGTTACGGCGAAACGCGCCGCGGCCCTGAGGATATCCTGTGCCCCGGTTTCCAGGCCGGCCCTTCCGCCGCGGTAGGCCGCCGTGGAAAGGCTTAAAGGTATCTGCCAGGCCGCGGTCGGCTCGCCCCCGAAGGACCAGGCGGCGTAATCGGAAGCGCCTTCGGTAAAAGCGGCCAGGGGATCGTCCGGCGTCAGGATGACGCTCAGGCGGAGGCGGCGGGGAAAAAAGGCCGAGGCAAAGACGCGCCCCGGTATCTCGCGGTCGATTTTTTCCGGTCTGAAACCGGGAAGGCTCAGTTCCAGGCTGTGGCTTCCCCTGGATATAAAAACCCGATCCGGGCTTGTCCCCCTGTACACCCCGTCAACCCTCAGGGCCGCTCCTTCGGGAACGGTTTCCAGGACAAGCAGGGAACCGGGACGGGAAAGACCCGGATAGAGGAGGACAAAAAAAAGAATTACCAGCAGGGCAAGGGCGTAAAGCGCCGCAAGGTAATGGCCCGGCCTGATTCCGAGAATCCGCGGAAGATTGACCCGATCCTCCGGAAGGGTTTCCGTTTTTTTTCCCATGCCGCATTATAGGTTTTCCCGAAGCTTTGTGTCAATTTCCTTGCCAAAAAACCGTAAACGGCCTATATTGGATTTGAGACGGACTTTAGTCCGCGACAAGCAGCCGGGTTGTCTCACGGTTCCTGGAAAATATTCCGCGTTTTGCGGTTTTCAGCGGTTGCCGGCGAGGCTTTGGTTCGGTAACAACTGAATTTTTTTGACAAGCCTATTCGGGGAGGAAGGTTCAGCATGGGCGTACAGACAGTGCCGGAGTGGAGAGCCGTGGCGGATGAAATTTGGGCAATGCTGCGCGAAACCGCCAAAAAGCAGGAGGAAACCGGCCGGCAGATGGAAGAAACAGATCGACGGATGAAAGAAACCGACCGGCGGGTCGGGGAACTTGCCAACCGTTTCGGCGAAATGGTCGAGCACATGGTCGTGCCGAACCTCCTCTCGAAGTTTAACGAACTGGGCCTGCCCTTTACCAAGGCCTACCCCAACGCGAAAATTGCCGACAGGGCGCACAATATTTTCACCGGGGTTGACGCCTTTCTGGAGAACGGCGACAGGGTCATGGTTGTGGAAACCAAAACCAGGCCCAATGTTGACGACATAGACGGCCATGTTGAGCGCATGGAAAAACTGCGGAAATCCGCGGATCTGCACGAGGACAAACGGAAATACCTGGGCGCCGTGGCGGGGGTGGTTTTTGGCGACAGCGAGAAAACCTATGCCCTGAAAAAAGGCTTTTATGTCATTGAGCCGTCGGGGGATACGTTTAATATTATCGAGCCCAGGGGCAGCTACTATCCGCGCGAATGGTAAGAGGGTT
>JAISND010000225.1 GCA_031276615.1 Treponema sp.
GGGCCGCGGCAAGATCGTATTTTTCCTGTGGGGCGCCGGCCGGAAGCCCGGAAAACACCTCGAAGCAGTGGGCAATCGAATCCAGGGCGCCGTCAATGGTTACGGGGATGGGCATGGAAGCCGTCACATCGTAATCGAAGAGCGCATAGAGGGGTACAATTCCCTCATCCACTACCAGTTTTTTCTGACCGGCTACCGGATCGGTGATATTGGAATATTTGGTAAGATGAGCGCCCGAACTGGCGGCGGTCTGGACCGCAATCAGGGGGTAGAGCTTTTTGCCCGTACTTTTTAAGGCATCCGAAACAATGCCTGTACCGAACCAGTGATCCACTTCAGGGCTGACAACGCCGCCCAAGGTGGCCAGGAAATTCGCCGCCTTGCATGCGTCAATGGTGGACCCGCCTCCCACTGCGATAATCACATCGGGCTTATAATGGAGTATATATGTCTCAATCCGGTACACATCCGCCCGTGGCGCGTTGGGCCCCGCATCGGGTACGATTGTGTTACCGGCAAGCCCTACCCCGGCGCCTTTTAGGGCTTCCACGACCTTGTCGGCCACGGGTTTCATATAGGTGGTATTACAGACCACCAGGGCGTTCTTTCCAAACTGGGAAGCCAGCTTGCCCAACTGGGGCAGTACGCCCCGGCCAAAAACATAATTCGTGCCTTTCCAGCCGGACAAAAGTTTTTGCGATTTCGTGAATAATTCGTTCATGTCACTCTCCTTGTTGGACTCTTTTGGTTGTACTCGTTGTGTTGTAGCCATTGTGTCATAGCTATTGTGTCATAGCTATTGTATGGATAACGAATTTTACTCGAAATGCCGGATATAGGCAATATGATTTTCTCTTGTCGCGGGAAAACCGGATTTTTGACGGGAAGATTGTTGACAGATAGCCTTGATTATTCGATAATTACTTAATATGACTCAATCTCTTGAAGATTACCTGGAAATGGTTAGCTTTCTCGCCGACGAGGGTGAAGTCCGGGTAACCGATATCGCTTCCCGTTTGGGGGTTAGTAAGCCTTCGGTGCTTACGGCTCTCAGGTCTCTGGAAGAGCAGGGGCTTCTGGAACATGAGCGCTACAGGACGGTAACTCTGACCAGGAAGGGTGGCGTTGCCGCCGCAGCGATTCGGGAACGCCATAACTTTTTGACGATTTTTCTGAGGGATATACTGGGCGTAAGCGCCGAAACCGCGGAAAAAGACGCCTGCCGGATGGAGCACTTCCTTTCCGAGGAAACCTTAAAAAAAATGCAGGCGCTGACAAAAAGTAAAGTCAAGGCGGTCTTTGCTTAGCCGGGACTTTGAATCATATTATCAAAACATCTACGGTTCCCGCTGGCCGCTTTTGAAAGAAAGCCTTCTGACTCCGCCCGCTTCCGTTGCTTACGGCGAGGGCCTCACAAAACCCTATATCCTGGATCGTGCCTCGGCCTTGGCGGCTTTTTCCCTTAAACTGCCCAAAAGCGGGATCATCCTTGACGCTTGCGCCGCCCCCGGAGGCAAAAGCCTCGTTGTCGCCTCCCGCATGGGAAAGGCGGCGGAGCTTCTTGCCAACGAGCTGTCCGCAGAAAGGCGGCGGCGGCTTGTCAATGTCCTGGATGAGCACCTGGATGCTGAAAAACGCAGCCGGGTCAAGGTTTCGGGCTTTGACGCCGCAAGTCTGGGAGGGAGAAAAACCGAATGGGGCCGCTTTGACGCCATCCTGCTGGATGCCCCCTGCTCAAGTGAGCGTCATGTGCTTCAAAACGAAAAGGCCCTGGAAGCATGGACGGCCGCAAGGCCCCGCTTTCTTTCCCGCCGCCAATGGTCTCTCCTTTCGGCGGCTTTTCTCCTTTTAAGGCCGGGAGCTTCCCTGGTCTATGCCACCTGCGCCATCTCGGATGAGGAAAACGACGCCGTGGTTTCCCGGCTGTTCGCAAAATACGGCGAAGAAGTTATCCCGGATGAGCCGGGTTTCGCCGAAGGTGAAAAAACAAAATATGGGCGGCTCATTCTGCCCGATGCCTGCCAGGGTATGGGCCCCATGTATGTGGCGGCGTTTCTGAAACGCGAGACCCGTACCGGGGCTGTCCAAAAAGTTTGAAGACCATCGCCGGTCTCTACATATCGTACTTTTTCGGGTCCAGCTTTTCGCAGTCGCCGATCACATCGTCAATTAACTGACCTTCCTGAGAGGGCAGGGCCGCAACTTCGTCGCTAAGACTGTGCAGCGAATCCAGTTCCCGCTCGGAAAGGTTGAGGACGCCTTTTTTATAGCCCGCTTCCATTTCTTTAAGCGCGAGTTCTGCGGCCTTCCGGGTTCTCTCGTAATAGCCTTTTACCTTTACCAGCTCTTTGGAGATAGAAAGCGCCACGTCCGGGCGGAGTACATAGGCCTGAGGATCCAGGCGGGAATCGGAATCGGCGTGAAGATCCCGCAGTAACAGGGCCGTGTCTTTGCCCCTGGCGCTGGCTTCGTTCATGAGCCGGCAGTCATAACTCAACTGTTCAAAACTCACCGTCGGGGCCATTCCGCCTAAGAGCTTTATATTCTGAACCGACTCGTTGCTCCAGAGATCCGCCACACAGGCCGCTACGTTCCCCAAAGGCGAAAGATGGGCGCAGGCAGCGCTCCGGCCTTCCGTCGCTATGGGCGTTCCGGTGATGGCTTTGACATAGACCCCTTCGTAACCGCAGTCTTTGTGCGGCCCCCGTGCCCCACATTCGATGGCGACCAGGGAGCGGACCGCGGTCATCACCCGGACGGTGGCGGCGAACACCTTGGAGATGTAGTTGC
>JAISND010000248.1 GCA_031276615.1 Treponema sp.
GAACAGCCTCCTCTGGGTCAACGGCGGCGATCTCTACGCCATTACCAATAACCTTGGTACGGGGGTACTGAACCTTGGCCGCTTTGACTCCGGCCTTACGCTGCAGGCCAGGTCGGAGACAGAGGTGCATCCCCACGCGTCGGTAACTTTCCAGAACGGTAAAGTCCTTACCCAGGACAGGGACGGCAAGCCGGTGATACTTAATCCGGCCGATCTGAAAGCCGCGTTCTAGCAGCCTGTCGCATCGGAAAGCCGGGCGGTGTCAAGCGGTCCGGCCGAATCGGTTTCCCGAAAAGCTCCGGAAGCCCAACCGGGTTTCCGGAGGCTTCCCGGCATACCACTGCAAGGCCGCCTTTTTCACAATTTCAGGCCGCCGATTACCCGCTGCCGGCCGGAGAGGTCCCTGCGGGTTTGTATGTCCCTGAAGCCCCGCGCTTCAAGCAGGGCGGCGACGGCCGGCATCTGGCGGGGATCGGCCTCCAGCAGCAGGCAGCCGCCGGGGCAAAGCCGCCGCGGCGCTTCCGCGGCAATGTTCCTGATGATGTCAAGGCCGTCAGCGCCGCCGTCAAGGGCAAGGCGGGGTTCTTTTTTTACTTCCGGGGCAAGACCTTCAATTTCGGCCGAGGGAACATAGGGCGGGTTGGCCGTGATGAGGGAAAAGGCAGGCGGCGCTTCAAGGGCATCAAACAAATTTCCCCGCGCGAAACGAATTGGCGGCTCCTGCCCCTCCGCGGGAAGAAGCCGGGCGGCGTTGCTCCGTGCCACCGCGAGGGCCTCCGCGGAAATGTCCGCGGCCCAGACTTCAAGATCGGGCCTTTCGCGTTTGAGGGAAATTGCCACCGCGCCCGAACCGGTGCAGAGATCGAGGATGCGGAGGCCGGGGGCCTGCGGCGAAAGGCGCGCCAGCCGATCGAGCGCCGCCTCTACCAGCGTTTCCGTATCGGGCCGGGGGACGAGAACCGCCGGGCCGACCGTAAAGTCCAGGCCGCGGAATTCCTTTCTGCCCAGGATATAGGCGACACATTCACCGGAGAGGCGGCGGCCGATAAACAGGCCGAAGCGCAGCCGCGCTTCTTCCGGCGCGGGTTCGGGCCCGGCGGCGGCAAGGCGCTCGCGGGTAACGCCTAACGCTTCCGCGAGAAGCAGGGAAGCGTCCAGCGAGGGGCTTTCAAGGTTCGCGGATTTGAGCCGGGATATTCCTTCCGCGAGGATTTCCCGGATGCTTAGGGCCGGCAAGAAAAAAGGAGTGGGGGAAGCGGAAAAGCGTTTTTGGCCCGGGGGCCAAAAACCTTTGACGCGGGGGGGAGCAGCCCGGGACGGCGGGCGGCGCCGCGGCGGAAGGGGCAAACCTTTTTTTTCATGCGCTCCCCCTCATGGATTATGAAGCGGTCGCCCGCAGCAGTTCTTCCCGCGCCGAGAGCTTGAGGGCCTCGAAGAGTTCTTCGATCTCGCCTTCCATTATGCGGTCGAGTTTGTAGAGGGTCAGTCCGATTCGGTGATCCGTCACCCTGTTGTCGGGGAAGTTGTAGGTTCTGATCCGTTCGGAACGGTCGCCGGAACCGACCTGGCTTTTGCGCGCCTCGGCGCGTTCCGAGCGGGCCCTGGCTTCTTCCATTTCGCGGATCCGGGCGCGGAGTACGCGCATGGCTTTGGCCTTGTTCTTGATCTGGCTTTTTTCGTCCTGGCAGTGGACGACGATGCCGGTGGGGATGTGGGTGATCCGTACCGCGGAATCGGTGGTGTTGACGCATTGGCCGCCGGGGCCGCCGGCGCGCATAACGTCGATGCGCAGGTCATCCTGTTTGATGTCAACTTCGGTTTCGTCCGCTTCGGGCAGGACCGCCACGGTAACCGCGGAGGTGTGAATGCGGCCGGAGGCTTCCGTGGCGGGAACCCGCTGAACCCGGTGAACGCCGGATTCGTAGCGGACGTTTTCGGAGATATTGCCGCCGCCGATGGAAAAGACGTTTTCCTTGAGACCGCCAAGCCCGGTTTCGCTGGAATTCATGATCTCGAACTTCCAGCCCCTGGTTTCGGCAAAGCGCGAATACATGCGGTAAAGATCGGCCGCGAAAAGCGCGGCTTCCTCGCCGCCGGTTCCGGCGCGGATTTCCATGATGATGTTCTTTTCATCGAGCGGGTCCCTGGGGATGAGGAGAAACCTGAGTTTGTCCCCGGCGTCGTTGAGCCTGGTTTCCAGTTCCCTAAGCTCTTCCTTCGCAAGCTCCCGCATTTCCTGATCCCTTTCGTCCTGGATCAGCGTCTTCGCGTCTTCAATCTGCCTTGCAAGGGCGGTGACGCCGTCGTTGAGGGCGGCGATCTCGCTGAGCCGGGAGTATTCCTTCATCAGATCCCGGTATTTGTTCTGATCCTTTACGAGATTCGGATCCTGTATCAGCCCGGATAACTCCCCGTAGCGCGCGAGCATGGAGTTAAGCCTTTCATTCACGGTTATTTCTCCTGAAACCGGGGGCAGGAATAGATCACAAGCTCCATGGGATCGTTCTCGCCTGAAAAATCCTCCACGGCCCCGGACAAGGTATCCTGTACCCGGCAATTCTCATTGGAAGTGCACAGAGGGCAAGCCCCGTTATTCCGGGAATTAATCACGACTTCCATAATAACAAGAATAACAAAAACGGGAAGTTTTTTCCAGTGGATAAACAGGGGGAGCGCATATAAACGCGGTACTTTCTCCCGGCTCATGCGCTCACCCTGCTTCCGGACAAAGGCCTGTTCCCGGCCAGAAAATAGAAACCCGTTGCGGAGGCCGTAGTATACCGACACGATTGTAAGTGTGGATAAATAATTTTATACCGGTTGGCACAGGAACCAAAGGGAAGGGAATCCATGCCGCAAAAAAGATACCGGGTGACACTGACGAAGGATGAAGAAAAGACGCTTCATGACATCATCAACAAAGGGAAACACGGCGCTCAAAAACGCAAACTCATCCCAGGCATTGCTCCTTGCCAACGAAGGACATACCGATGATATGATAGCTGACCGGACGGGCATGCATCGGCGGGGGATAGAGGAGCTGCGGAAGCGGTTTGTGGAGGACGGCTTTGATATAACCCTTGCGGGGAAACCGCGGGGACACCGGCCCCGATCCCTCACGGGGGAAGACGAGGCGCGGCTTATCGCGCTGGTATGCGGGCCAGCTCCTGAGGGCTGCGCCCGGTGGACCCT
>JAISND010000262.1 GCA_031276615.1 Treponema sp.
TTTTTTAGGGAAAAAAGTTCTTTTGCCTTGTTCAGCCATGTTTCTTTTTTGTTTTCATTAACCTTCTTCTTTTCCATAAATTTTTTAAATGCTCTGATAAGCATGAGAAATGGCTCTGTTTCATAATCCATTCTAAACGCATCAATATGAACAAATTCCGTTCCAAGATTTTTTAGCTTATTCTCCCACATTTTAACAAAACACGTTTTTCCCGTTCCCCAATCACCACAAATAGCATAAACAGAATAATCGGAGTTCCTAACGATGGAATGAAATTCCTGAATATAGTCACCGGAATGTAATAAATCCTCACATTCAATCCCGTCTTCATTCTGAAATGTTAGTTTAGTGTCCATATAGTTCTCCTTTTATTTCCCTCTGTTCTTCCCATCCCTGCACCGCTTCTGAACCCCGCCGCCCGATCTTTCAGCCCTGAAGCCTCAATGTCCACGCTCCAAACCGTACCAGCCCCGCGCAAAACCCCCGCTTAAGAGTTTCAAGTATCCTTATGGCGCATAACAGGATTTGCGTTTTTCGGCGGCCCGGCGCGTGCGGGAACCGCGGCGCCTCAGTCAAGCCTTCCGTACACCTGCGCAAGGCGGCGCATCTTTGCCGCAAGCGCGGAATCCGCCGCGCCGGGTTTCATGCGCCAGAGCCAGTTACCGCCGCCGAGGGTCGCGGGGGTGTTCATGCGGGCGCGGTCGTCAAGGCCAAGGTAGTCCTGCATGGGAATTATCGCCGTATCGGCGACACTGGCAAGGGCGGCGCGGATAAAGGCCCAATTTCCGTCCCGGCAGTTTTTAATGCCGAAAAAATCCATCGCCAGGGCAATGTCCGCGGGACTCGCCGACCCGAACCAGCCCAGCGCGGTGGAGTTGTCGTGGGTTCCCGTGTAGACCACGCAGCCGCGGCCGTAGGTGTAGGGCATGTAGTCGCCCGCCTCCCGGGAATCAAAGGCAAACTGGAGCACCTTCATGCCCGGAAACCCGGAAGCCCTGAGCAGCGCCCGCACCTCCGCGGTAAGGTAGCCCAGATCCTCGGCGATGATGTTCATGCCGGGAAGTCCGCGCTTCACCGCCTCTACAAAGGCCATGCCCGGCCCCTTGACCCACTCGCCCCCGCGGGCATCGGCGGCGGCGGCGTCAATTGAAAAATAGCTTTCAAAGCCCCTGAAGTGATCGATGCGGAGAATGTCGTACAGCTCGCGGCTCAAGGCCAGGCGGGAGAGCCACCAGGCAAAACCCGTTTCCGCGTGCAGCTCCCAGCGGTAGAGGGGGTTTCCCCAGAGCTGCCCGGAAGCGGAGAAAGGATCCGGCGGGCAGCCGGCCACCCTGAGGGGACGCCGGTTTTCGTCCAGCAAAAAAAGTCCGCTCTTCGCCCAGGTATCGGCGCTGTCCATCGCCACATAGATGGGCATGTCCCCGATGATCGAAACGCCCAGGCTGTTCGCGTAAGCCTTGAGCGAAAGCCACTGGCTGCGGGCAAGGTACTGCACAAAGGAATAAAAGTCGATCTCCCCGGCGTATTTTTCGCGGAAGCGCCCCAGCGCGGCTTCGTCGCGGAAGCGGAATTTTTCGTCCCACTCAAGCCAGGAGCGTCCCTTCTGTTTCTTTTTGATCGCCATGAAGAGGCCGTAATCGGGCAGCCAATGCTCCTGTCCCGCGCGGAATTCGTCGAAGGCGGCGCCGCCCGAAAAACGGGCAAAAGCCCTGCGCAGTAGCGGCTCCCTCCGGCGGTACAGCGCGGCGTAATCAACCCTGTCCGCCCGCCCGGCCCCCCCCAGCTCGTCAGGGCTGAGCAGCCCCCCGGCGGCAAGGGCCTCAAGATCGATGTAATAGGGAGAAAGGGCGAAGGCGGAAAAACTCTGGTAGGGACTGTCCCCCCAGCCCGTGGGCCCCAAGGGGAGAATCTGCCAGTATTTTTGGCCGGCCCTCTCCAGAAAACGTAGCCAGTCCCTCGCGGCCTCCCCGAAGGAACCGATCCCGTACGGGGAGGGCAGGCTGCTCACCGCGAGCAGGACGCCGGCGGCGCGGGGCAGGGGCACGGCCTAACCCTTCACCGAACCCGCGGTAACTCCCTCGATGATGTAGCGCTGGCAGGCAAAGTAGAAGATGATAATCGGAATTACCGCCATGATGATAACCGCCATCATGTAGCCCCAGTCGATTGAACCGTAACCGCCGCGCAGGTACTGCACCGCCACCGGGATTGTCCGGTACTCGGAACCGATGACAAGGTTCGGCAAAAGGAAGTCGTTCCATATCCACATGGAGTTGAGGATCGCCACGGTAATGGCAATGGGAACCAGCATGGGCAGTATTACCGCGAAGAAGGCTTTGACGGGCGTACAGCCGTCGATCACCGCGGCTTCCTCCACCGCAAGGGGCACGGATTTTACAAAGCCGGAAAATAAAAACACCGACTGGGCCGAACCGAAACCGAGGTAGATGAGAAGTATGCCGACAGGATTGTCCAGATGTAAAAGATTCGCAACCCTGGTCAGGGGAAACATCACCATCTGGAAGGGGACGATCATGGCAAACACAAAGACAAAGTAAAGCCCCCTGCAAAAGGGGAGACTGCTCCGCGTGATGTACCACGCGGTCATGGCGGAAAAAAGCACAATGGCCGCGACCGAAAAGACCGTGATAAAAAGGGACCAGCCGAAGGCCCTGACAAAGCCCGTGGCCTCAATGCCGCTTACATAATTGGCAAGGCCCGTAAAGGATTCCGCATCGGGAAAGGCAAAGGGGTTGTTGAGCACGTAGAGTTTTCCCTTAAATGAATTAAGCAGTACCAGGAGAATGGGCGCCACAAAGAGCAGGGCAATAACGGAGAGGCACGCAATGACAAGCACGTTCTTCCCGGAGATTCTGCTGTCTCTGATATCCCTCAATTGGTCACCTCCCTCCGCCGGGTAATGGAAAGCTGCACCAGCGAAATAAGCACCACCATGACGAAGAACATCATCGCCTTTGCCTGGCCTACCCCTTCCCAGCCCACGCGGCTGTAGAAGGTGTTGTAGATGTCAAGGGCGATCATGGCTGTGCGCTTGCCCGGCGCGCCGGCGGTCAGGGCAAGGTTCTGGTCGAACATCTTGAAAGAATTGGTGATGGTCATAAAGAGGGTAATCGTTATGGAGGGCATCACCAGGGGCACGATGATCTTCCGCAGCACCGTAAAGGCGCCCGCCCCGTCTATCTTCGCCGCCTCAAGAATGTCGATGGAAATATTCTGAATGCCCGCGATAAAGATGATCATCAGGTAGCCGATGAACTGCCAGTTGGTAAGGATGATCATTCCCCAGAAACCGTATTTCGGATCAACCGTGATGGTCACCCCGAAGAGGCTCAGGAAACCGTTGATGATAAACTGCCAGATATAGCCCAGCACTATGCCGCCGATAAGGTTCGGCATGAAGATCATGGTGCGGAACACATTCGTTCCCCTGAAGCCCCGGGTCAGGAGCAGGGCCAGGGAAAAGGCCGCCACGTTGATGACGATCACCGACACCACGGTAAAGAGGACCGAGAAGCCCAGGGCGTTGATAAAATCGGCGTTTGAAAAGGCCCGGACGTAGTTGCTGAAACCGACCCAGCGCACGTCCGCCATGGTGGTGAAGTGCGAAAAGGAAAGAAAGACCCCCGCGACAAAGGGCACAACAAAGGCGATGGTAAAGGCGGCAAGGGTAGGCCCCAGAAAAAACAGAAAATACTTCTTCAGCGATTTTTCCACAAAAACCTCCTATTTTCAGGAAAAAGCGGGCGCGAAAAAGGGAAGACCCGCCGCCGCGCCGCCGCTGTTACTGGATCGCCGCCTTTTCCGAAGCCCAGGTATCGATAAATGTTTTGCTGACCTGATCCCAGCTTTGGTTGCCGATGGCGTATTCGTAAAGCGCGGCGCCAAGCCCGTTTTTGAATTCCTGGCTGGGAAAGGTGGGAAAATTCCATGAAACGGAAACGATGGAAGGGTTGTCAAGATACCTGAACATCTCCTTCACAAGGGGATTGTCCGGCCGTTCCGTGGAATCGAAGGTACTGAAAGGGGCCACAAAGCCGAGCTTTTCAAGCACGGCCTTTTTCCCCGTGGGGGTATTGAACACCCATTCCAGCAGCTTGAGGGAGGCTTCCTGATTCTTCGCCGGCACCCTGCCGTTTATGCAGATAAAATTCTCGGTGCCGGTACAAAGTCCCTGGGTTTCTTCGCCGCTTACGCCGGTGTAGATGGGCAGAAATTTGATATCTTCGCTTTTCACCACATTGCCCGCCTCGCCCGATATCTGCGTCCATGCCCAGTTGCCGTTCTGTACCATCGCGGCCTTGCCCAGGGCGAATTCGGCCATGGAATCGCCCACGGTCTTCGCGCCGATAAGTTTGCGCCCGGTAACGGAGTTGTTGATGTAGAGATCAAAAATGTTCCTGAAATTCTGGCCGTAGTCAAGATCGAGCTTCGCGAGATCTCCCACCCCTTTGGCCCTGTATTCGTAATAGACGGGAAGGTTGGCAAGGTGGGTCTGCCAGCGCCAGTCCTCGCCGGGACTGAAACTGGTGGAAGCAAAGACCCCGTCGATGCCCAGGTCCTTCCTGCGGGCGGTCATGTCTTCCACCACGGCCCTGAGCCTGGCAAAGTTGTTGATTTCGCCGGCGCTGTTAATGTCCTTGACCGCGCGGTTCGGCAGGGCGAAATATTTACGGAGAATGGCGTCGTTGTAAAGGATGCCGTAGGTTTCCACCGCGTAGGGAATGCCGTACACGCCGTCCCCGGAACTTACTGCCATGCTCTTGTCCAGAAGCCAGCTGTAAATTTGGCTGTCCTTAAGATCGGCGCAGTAGGATTGCCAGGTAAGGTACCCCACGGGGCCGTTGATGTTGAAAATAGTGGGAGGTTCGGATTTTGAAATCTCCGAGCGCAGGGTCTGTTCGTAGGTGCCGCTTGCCGCGGTAACCACCTTCATGGGGATGCCGGTCTCCTGGGTAAAGCTGGCGGCGGCTTCCTTCCAGTGGGCGTCAATTTCAGGCTTGAAATTGAGCAGGTATACGCTGCCTGTTCCGGAATCGCTTTTCTTTCCGCCGCACGATCCGAACAGCAAAAGCGCCGCAAGAACAATGCCTGCGCGCAGCAACATTTTTTTCATGATTTCCTCCGTTTGTTTTTCATGATTTTTTTTCTTTTCCGGCCGGTTCCAAAATCCGGTATTCCGGAACCGCCTTCTGAAAATTAATAATAATACGATTGTTTGAAGGATACAAGGCTTCCCCTTATTCTATCCAGCCCTTCAGTTTTTCATGAACCTTCCCGAGTTCCCGCGCGACCGGAATATGCTGGGGGCATTTGGCTTCACAGGCTTTGCACTGGACGCAGTGGGA
>JAISND010000265.1 GCA_031276615.1 Treponema sp.
AAGGCCAGTTGTAAAAAGTCCCTTCCGAAATCAAAACCGCCGCTAAAGAGGAGACTCCCCTTTGCCCTGATGGTGAAAAACAGGGCGGTAAAGGTAACGGCCAGCATGATGAACATCGGCGCCCAGAGCATGGCGCCCTGGCGTTTGGTTTTTTTGAAAAATACCGAACAGGCAATAAGCGCAAGGGCCGCGAGAAGCTGGTTGGCCGAACCGAAGAGGGGCCAGATATTCGCGTAACCCAGGATTGCCAGAAGGTAGCCGAGGATGAGGGTGGCGATGGTGGCGACTATTTTGTTCGAGAGAAATGCCAACACCGGCGCCTGCTGTTTTCCGGGGCCGGTATCTTCGGTAAAGAGTTCCTGGAAGGCCAGCCTGCCGACGCGGGCCACCGAATCAAGCGAGGTGAGGGCGAAGGCCGACACGGACAGGGTGATCAGGGTGAATATGATTCTTTCCGGCAGACCAATCCTGGTAAGAAAACCGGCGATGGCGGTGGCGAAGATCTGCGGGGGAGTCCCCGCGGGCATCTTGCCGCCGACCGCGAGGGAACCGACCGCGATAAGGGAAAGAACGGCGAGGAGGCTTTCAATCAGCATGGCGCCGAAGCTGATGGGGAGCATGTGCCTTTCGTTGTCTATCTGTTTGGAAGCGGTACCGGAAGCCACAAGGCTGTGGAAACCGGAAACCGCGCCGCAGGCTACGGTGACAAAGAGAATGGGGAAGAGGTAACTTACGCTGCCGTTGGCGCCCACTATGGCAAAGGACGTAAAGGCCGGCAGGTTAATGGCCGGCGCGGAGAACACCACGCCGATAAAGGCCGCCGCGATCATGGCCACAAGCAGGAAGGAGTTAAGATAATCCCGGGGCTGGAGCAGCGCCCAGACCGGCGTTACGGAAGCAACGAAAATATAGGCGAACACGATGTAGAGCCAGATATTCTTCGCCACATAAACAGGGAGGGAAATTCCCAGGGCAACGCAGATCACCAGAAGCACGCATGCGGTAATGCCGCTGACGATGCCGCTTGGCTTAAGCTTCCTGATGAAAAAACCCAGCGCTATGGCGGCCGCGATAAAGAGAACGGAAGTAGTGGCTACCGCGCCGTTCGCCTCGCTTCTGGTGACGGCGCCGTCGG
Organism: Treponema sp.; assembly: GCA_031276615.1. Taxonomy (GTDB): domain Bacteria; phylum Spirochaetota; class Spirochaetia; order Treponematales; family Breznakiellaceae; genus JAISAK01. The sequence goes on from JAISND010000265.1 coordinate 1,136, forward strand.
CGGCCTTGATGATGGCGCCGAAGGTACCCGCCACGATGTCCGCGAAGGCCGCGATGACCAGGATGGAGAAGAGCCATACAAAGAGGAGGAAAAGCCGCTTGCCGGTTTTCCCGATGTAGCTTTCGATAATGTAGCCGATGGTTTTGCCTTTGTTCTTTACCGAGGCATAGAGCGAGGAAAAGTCCTGCACCGCGCCGAAGAACACGCCGCCGATGAGTATCCACAGCAGAACAGGCAGCCAGCCGAACATGGCGGCCTGGATGGGGCCGTTGATGGGCCCCGCCCCGGCAATCGAGGCAAATTCATGGCCAAAGACAACACTGGGCTTGGTGGGGACGTAGTCGATTCCGTCCTCAAACTCATGGGCAGGGGTTGGCTTGTTGGGATCAATCCCCCATTTTTTTGCGAGATAGCGTCCGTACCCCAGGTAAGCCGCCAGCAGTACCGCCGCCGCAATAAGCAGCATCACTAAACCGTTCACTTGATACCTCCTATGGAAACCGGGCTTTTTCAAAATCCGGTATTCTGAAAAAAGCTCAGCTTATGAGCCAATTTCAAAACCGGTTATTTGGAAATCGCCTCTTAATAAGGGATTGTCCAAAAAATTATTGGACAGCCCCTTGTTGATCAATATTTCCGCGCGGCGTATTCCACCCAGCCGCCCGCCTCAACCAGGGCCTTCTCGAAACCTTCGAGCGTAAAGGGCACGGTCTTTTCCTTTCCCCCCGCCCTGAAGCAGAGGCTGCCCTTTGCCGTATCAACCGCAAGCTCAGTATCAAGGCCGGAGAACTCCCCGAAGATTTCATCCAGAACCGCGGCGGAAAGCTCGCAGGCGATCATGCCGCAGTTGTACATGTTCTGCCGGAAAATGCGGGCAAAGCTCTCCGCGACGACGATGTTGATCCCGTTGACCTCAAGCGCCCAGGGCGCGTGCTCGCGGGAAGAGCCGCAGCCGAAGTTGGCGCGGGATACTACCGCGCCTTTTCCGGCGATATCCCGCCCGGGATCAAAGCTGCCCAGTTTCAGATCTTCGAGAAGATTGGGCTTTAAGGCTTCCCTGGAACTTTCGTTTAAATACCTGGCCGGAATTATCTCGTCGGTGTTGATGTCGTTCCGGTCAAGAAAAAGTACCCTGCCGCCGAATGTTTTCATCTTGTCCTCCGTTCCGCCGCGATTAAACCGCGCCCGGCTTCGCGGCGGTGATGCAGCCCGCGAGGGCGGCGGCCGCGGCGGAGGCGGGACTCATCAGGTGAACCATTCCGCCCTTGCCCATGCGGCCGTAGAAGTTGCGGTTTGTCGTGGAGGCGCAGACCTCGCCTTCCGCGAGCACGCCGTTGGACATCCCGAGGCACGCCCCGCAGGTGGCGTTGGTAACACAGAAGCCCGCGTCAAGAAAAATTTGGATAAGCCCTTCCTTCAGCGCCATGTTAAAAATTTCGGTGGTTGCGGGCGAGACAATGCCCCGCACCGTGTCCGCGATTTTCCTTGTCCTGCCGTCTTTGCCCCGGAGCGCCGCCGCGGCCGCCCGCAGGTCCCCGATGCGGCCGTTGGTACAGGAGCCGATGTACACCTGATCCACCCTTGTTCCCTCAAGCTCCCGAATTGTTTTCACCTGATCGGGCTTGTAGTTTACCGTGGCAAGGGGTTCAAGCGCGGAACAGTCAATATCGACGATGCCCGCGTATACCGCGTCGTCGTCGCTCCGCCATTTTTCAAAATCCGCGAGGGCCTCCTCCCTGGAGGCATAGTTCCGTTCGCCCTCCGGACCGATGAAGGGCCAGAGGTAATCAACCGTTGCCGCGTCGGGCATACAAACCCCGCTGGTGGCGCCGGCTTCAACGGCCATGTTGCAGATCGTCATTCTGCCTTCCATGTCCAGCGCGCCGATGACCGGCCCCCGCAGTTCCATCACCTTGCCGGTAGCGCCGCCCACGCCGATCTTCCCGATGATCGCGAGGATCACATCCTTTGCGCAGACCCCCTCCCCGAGTTTCCCGTTGAGGTTTATCCGCAGGGTTTCGGGTTTGCGGAAGGCGCAGACTCCTTTCAGGATGCCCACTTCAAGATCCGTGGTACCCACGCCGGCCGAGAATGCCCCAAAGGCTCCGTGGGTACAGGTATGGCTGTCACCCATAATCACGGTGAAGCCCGGCCTGACGCAGCCCTTTTCGGGAAAAATCGCGTGGCAGATGCCGTTCCGCCCGATGTCGAAAAAGTCCTTTATGTGATGCCGCCGCACCCAGTCCCTCAGGGTTTTCCCCTGTTCCGCCGTTTTGGAATCCTTTGCCGGCGATACATGGTCAATGACGGCCTTGATCTTTGAAACGTCGAAGACCCGGTCGAGGTTTTTCGAGACCAGATCGTTAATGGCGATGGGGGTGGTGATCTCATGGCAGAACACCCGGTCAAGTTTCAGCACCCAGGTATCGCCAAAGGGACGATCCACGACATGGGCCTCGAATATTTTTTCAGCAAGCGTTTTTCCCATCCTGCCCTCCTGGCCGGAAAATCTTATCCGGCGATCAGTTTTTTCGGCGGCGTTATAACCCAAAACACCCTCAGGGTACCCTTTCCGGTGTTGGTCAGCACATGCGGGGAATCCGAGCGGAAACTGGCCGAATCCCCCGGTTTCAGTCCGTGGGTCTGATTCCCCACGGTAAGTTCCGCCTGCCCGGATTCCACAAGTCCCAGTTCCCAGCCCTGATGCCCGTATTCTGCGCTGCCGCTTTTCGCGCCCGGCTCAATGGTGATCACATAGGCTTCCATGCCCGCGTGATCCCGGCCTTCAATCTGGGCAAGCCGCTCGTACAGTACCCCCGGCCTGGTGAAGGAACCCCGTTCGCTTTTTCTGACAACGTGAACCGGACGCTCCCGCCGGTAATCCGCGAAGAGGTACTCCAAATCAATGGCCAGAGCGTCCGCCAAAGCAAGCAGGGTATCAATGGCGGGTGAAACCTTGTTCCGCTCAATCTGCGAAACGAGACTTTCGCTTACCCCCGCCTTTTCCGCGACTTCCCTGAGTGTCAGGGAACACCGCTCCCGGACCGTCCGGATTTTTTCACCAAACTGATAGCGCATTTTTCCTTTAATCCTGCTTCAGCAGCTGCAGTATATATTAAGATGGCTGTATTGTCAACACTTTCGGTAACATTTCAAAATGAGGCATTTCGCGCGCCGCGTTGCCTTATGCGTGATTGTTGACCAATGTATGACAATATTGCATCCTAACATAATAAGAGTATTTAGAGCCTGTTCCAAAACTAATTGACTGTGCGCTTTAGCGCACGGTTTTGGACCAGGCTCAAGTGAAACCGGCTGAATTGTTACTTGGTTTTTAAGTAAACGCCTGTGCTGACTGACACCATAACCTTGCGGGAAATGAAACCCTGTGGCAGAATGAAACCTGCCGTTCCCGCGGGGACGACGGAGAGTCACAAAACAGGAGGAATCCATGCAGAATTCCCTTTCCGCAGGCTCGGCGCTGGCCCTGCTGGGCTTTGCCGTCCTGATGGCGTCCTG
>JAISND010000285.1 GCA_031276615.1 Treponema sp.
CGGCCGCCGTTCATGCAGTAAACGCAGCCGCGGATGTGCATAAGCCTGTCCTTTCCGCCGGTAAGGGAAGGGAAAGCCAGAGATTTAACCAGATACCCCCTGTCCAGCCGGGCCGAGCAGACCGGGCAGACCTGGGGGTCTCCGGGGGAACCCGCTCCTTTGCGGGGCTGCCGCGGCTTCGGACGCTGCCGCCAGGCCAGATGAATCCTGGCAAACTGGCCGATTAAGAGGGTGTAACCGAACCAGAGCAGCGCAAGGCCGACAAGGACAAAGGCCAAAATCTGTAAATAAGTTCCCACAGTCCCGCCACCAGCGGTTTGTCCGCCGAAACCGCGGCAAACCCCAGGAGCCTGTTGCACTTCGTGGATTTTTTGCATGAATATGCAAAAAATCCCGATTATCGGGCTCCTTTGGCAGTTTGAAAGGTATAAAAATTTACTTTCGTAAATTTTTATACAATTTACGCGCGACGCGCAACAAACTGCTAGTTGTATTCAGCCGCCCCGGTTATACTCAAGGGGTGGCAATTCTCTATATTATCGGCACGCCCATCGGGAATTTGGGTGATATCAGCTTTCGGGCCGCTGAAATTCTCAAAACCGCCGGCATTGTGGCCTGTGAGGACACGCGGAGGACTGTAAAACTCCTCAGCCACCTGGGAATCCGGGTGAAAATGCTTTCCTGCCGTTCCCAAAACGAGGAATTTGCCGCCAAAAAGGTAATTGAAGCCCTGAATCAGGGGCAAACCGTCGCCTATGCGAGTGACGCGGGCACCCCGGCCCTGAGCGATCCCGGGGCGGTTCTGGCGCGGGCCGCCGCGGAAGCGGGACACAAGGTTATCCCCGTTCCGGGGCCTTCGGCCTTCGCCGCCCTGGTGAGCGCGGCCGGCGGCATGGATAAAACCATTATCTTTGAAGGCTTTCTGTCCCCAAAGGCCGGCCGGCGGCGTTCCCGGCTCAGGGAACTCCTGGCCCTGGACGCGGCCCTGGTTCTCTACGAATCGCCCTTCCGCATACTCAAGCTTTTCGCGGATCTTGCCGAAATTGATGGTGATCGGTATGTGTGTGTCGGGCGGGAAATGACCAAGGTCCACGAAGAGTACCTCCGGGGTTCCGCGGCTGAAATTTTGGCCATTTTAACCCAAAAAAAAGAACAAATTGGCGAATTTTCGGTTTATATATCTGGAAAGAAAACCAATTAACGTGTAAACTATTAGTGTACAGGTGCCGATAATAGAAGGCAGAAGGACAGAGATATGACGGTTGGCAGAATAGGTCACATTGATCCCATTCAGCCCGGGAAAAAACCCGGCAGGACTGAACCTTTACGGGAAAGTGACAAAACTGATTCCATACACCTTTCCTCCGAAGCGCTGGAAAAGGCGGAAATTTATCAGGTTGTTGAACTGATCAAATCCGCCCCGGAAATCGGGGAAGATCGGATAGCCGAACTCCGGGAAAAAATTAACGATCCTTCGTATATCAACGAGAAAGTTGTCAGCGCCACGGCGGATAAAATAATGGACGCCTTCGGCTTGTAGGCTTGTATAAAGCCGTATACTGGCGGAACCCAGGGCTCTTCCCAAAGGATGGCGCCGTGGTTCCGCTTTTTTTTTCTTTGCCCTGGCGGGGCTTGCCGGCTGGGCAGGCAGGAGCGGAATAATGGATATTTCATTCAGGCTTGATCCGGAAATACTTATCGGGCCGGATACGGTGAACCGGGCAGGGATGATCTGCAGCCGCATCGGCAACCGTGTTTTAATCGCCACCGAACAGGTTCTCTACGAAAAAAAAAGCATCGAGCGGCTCACCGGCATTCTGGAAGATTCGGGGGTGGAAGTTATTGTCTTTGATGAAATCCCCGCCCAGGCCACCGCGGATGTGGCGGAAACCACAGCCAGCCTTGCGAGGGGCGCCCGCTGTTCATCGATAATCGGATTCGGGGGGCTTAAAACCCAGACCATAGCCCGCCTGGCGGCTATTATGACGCCTTCGCGGCTTTCGATTTTTGACCTCCTGGACGGCAGAAAAAACGAAGATGAATTCCTCCCCTATATTGCCATTCCTTCCACAGGCCGGGACCCCTTCATCTTCGCCGATTATTTTATCGCCGTAGACCCCCGGGACCGTTCGGTAAAAATGGTAAAGTCTCCCCCCCGGCTCTGTACGGCCGCCCTCATTGACGGCAATCTTTCGGAATCGCTTTCGGACGCCTTCGCGGCCACCACCGCCTTTGACGGTTTCTGCGCCGCGGTAGAAGCGTACTGTTCCTCCCGCGCGAATTTCCTCTCGGATTCCCTTCTTGAACAGGCCATCTCTCTCTACGCCCAGATGATAAACTCCTACTCGGACATCAATCAGGGTTTTGACCTTGTGGGGGGAGCCACCAATGCCGGTCTCCTCATGTCCCTGGGGTCCGCGGTAAGCGCCCCCGGCATCGGAACCGCCCTGTCCTACGCCATCAACGGCCGTTTTCCGGTGGCCAAATCCTGGAGTTCCACGGTACTGCTCCCCTACATTCTGGAAAAACTTGTCAGCGCGCGGCCGGAAAAAATCGCCAAAGTCGCGGCCCTGATGGGCGAGCCCGTTGAAGGCGCCTCGGTCTCCGATTCGGCAAACATGGCGGTTGACTCCATTCGCCGCCGCATGGGCATGCTCAAGGTGCCCGCCCGTCTCAAGGAATTCGACCTTTCCCTCGACCGCCTGATCCCCGTGGCCGAAGCGGCGCGCAACATAGGATTCGTTGCCTTCTCCCCTTGGACCGTTTCCGGTGAGGATGCCTTTGATCTGCTGAAGCAGGCCTTTTAGGCGGGCGCGGGAAGCGCCTTGAATCGCGCCGAACCCCCGCGGGGGGCCGGAAAAAACGGTTCCGCAGAAAGGGCCTTTAATGACATTATCGCCGCCGCGGGCACGGCGGAAACAGCTCCGTACTACCGCGCGGAAAAAAACGGCGCTGTTCAACAACGAGTGCCTGGAAATACTGTCCCGACTCCCCGAAAACACCATAGACATGATTTTCGCCGATCCGCCCTATATGCTTTCGAATAACGGTTTTACCTGCCAAAACGGCAGAATGGCTGCGGTAAACAAGGGGGAATGGGACGCAAGCAGGGGGTTTGAGGAAGACACTGTTTCCATGATGAGTGGATACGGGCCTGCCGGCGCATCCTCAAGCCCGCGGGAACGATCTGGATTTCCGGCACCTGCACAGTATCTACCAGTGCGGCTACCTTTTGCGGAAAAACAGTTTTCACATGCTGAATGATATTGTCTGGTTTAAACCGAACGCTTCCCCGAATCCAAGCTGCCGTTTTTTTACCGCCTCGCATGAAACCCTGTTCTGGGCCAGAAAAGACAAAAACGCGAAACATACGTTTAATTATGAGGAGATGAAAAACGGGAATTTTCCGGAGGACAAATTAAAAAAGGAAAACACCCAGATGCGTTCCGTATGGTCTATCCCGACTCCGAAAAACACGGAAAAAAAACCGGGCAGGCATCCGACCCAAAAACCGCTGGATCTGCTGCTGCGAATCGTTAAGGCTTCCACCGAAACGATTACGAACAAACCCGTACTGGGGGAATCACTTTTGGAACCTCGGCTACTGTGTCACGATGGTCGGGATGGATGAGGAAAAGATACGGAGATACGTAAAGTATCAGGAAGACGCCGGGCGGCAGGACGAAGACCACGAACTACAAGATGGCCCCTTTTAGGGGATCACCCGGCTCGGGGGATGACGGGATTATTCCGGCATTATTGAGGCTGTTCCAAAACTTCAGTTTTGGAACAGCCTCTGGTGAATATTCTTCATTTTTCCCTTGATATCAAAGTAAATGCCGATGCCCCGGTAACTGCCCGCGGCACCCTTCCCTTCGCGGGCCCGGAGGCCTGCCGCGCGGATTTTATGCGCGCGGCGCATCAAACTGCCCGCGGCAAAGTCCCGCGGCTAAAACAGCCCCGTCCAGCGCAGCAACGAAATCAGGCCGAACATGGTAAAAAGCGAAAACACCGTTGACAGGTACACGGTCTGCGCCGCGAAGGCGGGATTGATCCGGTAATTGCGGGCCATGATTAAATTGTTTACCGCGCAGGGCGCCGAAAAGACAACCATCAGCGCGCCCAGCTCCGGCCCCCTGAAACCGGCAAAAACCAGCAGGGGAACAAGAATGGCGGGAACG
>JAISND010000023.1 GCA_031276615.1 Treponema sp.
CCGTCCATGCGTGGTTACGCGTGACGGAAAGGCCTCCCGGGGCCGCGTTACGCAGGCGGCTCATTCGTCCAGATCCGAAAGCTGGGTTGAAAGGTAACGTTCCCCGGAATCGGGGAGGATCGCCACAATGGTCTTGCCCTGGCTTTCCGGGCGGGCGGCGATTTTGACGGCGGCCCAGACCGCGGCCCCGGATGATATGCCGGCGAGGATGCCCTCGGTGCGGGCCAGGCTGCGGGCGGTCTCAATGGCGTCTTCGTTGGTAACCCGGACGATCTCGTCAATGATGGAACGGTTCAGCACTTTGGGGACGAAGCCCGCGCCGATGCCCTGAATGCGGTGGGGGCCGGCAAAGCCGCCTGAAAGTACCGGCGAAGCGTCCGGCTCCACGGCGACAATTTTCGCGGCGGGCTTCCGCTCTTTCAACACTTCTCCCACACCGGTGATTGTGCCGCCGGTTCCGACCCCGGCCACAAAAATATCCACCGTCCCCTGGGTATCGGCCCATATTTCTTCGGCCGTGGTCCGGCGGTGGACTTCCGGGTTGGCGGGATTTTCAAACTGCAGGGGCATATAGGAACCGGCGATACGGCCAACCAGTTCTTCCGCCTTTTGTACCGCCCCCTTCATGCCGGATTTACCGGAGGTGAGCACCACTTCCGCGCCGAGCATCCGGGCCAGCTTCCGCCGTTCCACCGACATGGTTTCCGGCATCGTGAGGATAAGCTTGTAGCCCCGGGCCGCGCAGGCAAAGGCCAGTCCTATGCCGGTGTTCCCCGAGGTGGGCTCAATCACCGTAGCGCCGCTCTTCAGCCTGCCGTCCTGTTCCGCCGCGTCCAGCATGGCAGCGCCGATGCGGTCCTTGACGCTGGTCATCGGGTTAAAGGATTCCAGCTTTACCAGGATCGTTCCCGGCAGATCTTTCGCCGTCTTCGTCAGCCGCACCAGAGGCGTATTCCCCCGCGCCGCGATAATGTTGTCAAAAATGACCCCGCGATTCGCGGCAGCCTCAGTTTTTTGTTTTGCCATTTTTCTCTCCTTTTAACGCCTGTTCCAAATCGGCGATTATGTCGTCCGCATCCTCAAGGCCAACGGAGAGCCGGAATATGCCGTCGCCGGCAAAGGCTTTCCAGGAATCAAGCTGTTTTTGCGAGGTGAATTTAAAGGATGTGGCAAGAAGTTCTTCTGAATGCAGGTAGAAGACAAGGGAACGGTGATGGCCAAGGGAAACGGCGTAATGGATAATCCGCAGCTTTTCCGCAAGACGGCGGGCGGTTTCTTTTCCGTCCGCGGTCTGGAAGCTTATCATGCCGGAAAAATTTTTCATTTGGCGTTTTGCGAGATCGTGCTGCGGATAAGAAGGAAGGCCGGGGTAAATTACCTTTGTCACCCCGGGGTTTGTTTCAAGCCAGCGGGCCGTTTTGAGGGCGCTTTGTTCATGGGCCTTCATGCGGAGCGGCAGAGTCGCGAGGCCGCGCATGATAAGCCAGGCGTTGAAGGGGCTTAAGGTTCCTCCCAGACGGATCGAGGTTTTCTTGCGCAGCGGCGCAAGGTCTTCGTTCCTGCCCAGCAGAACCCCGCCCAGAGCGTCGCCGTGGCCTCCTATGTATTTTGTCAGCGAGTGGACAACAAAATCAGCGCCGAGTTCCAGGGGCCTTGTGGCGATGGGCGTCGCGAAGGTTGAGTCTACCGCGAGCCGGGCCCCGGCCCTGTGGGCGATGTCCGCGGCGGCTCTGATGTCGGTGAGCCGAAGCAGGGGATTACAGGGAGTCTCAATGTAGACCAGCTTTACGCCGGGATTAACCGCCGCCGCCAGGGCCTCCGTATCCGACGTGTCAACTTTGACGATGCCGATGCCCAGTCCGGGGAAAAGTTCATTGGCTGCCTCCGCTACCGCGGCATAGGTAACATCGCTTAACACCGCCTGGTCTCCGGCTTTGAGGGTGTGAAGCAGCAATGCCGTGGCGGCGCTCATGCCGCTGGCAAAGGCGACGGCGGTTTCGGCTTCTTCCAGAACGGCAAGCTTTTCCTCCAGCTGCCGGATGGTGGGATTGCCCCAGCGGGTGTATATAAAGGGATCGTCCCCGCCCAGGCCTTCAGCCGAAAACGTCGTATCGGCGCCCACGGCAAAGGTCGTGGACATGACCAGATTCGGCGACGAGGCGCCGGTAACGGGATCCGGAAATTCTCCGGCGTGAACCGCCCTGGTTTGATCGCCCAATCGGGAAAAATTTTGTATCATATCGAATAATCCGCTTCCTGATTGATGTCGTACTCGAACATCGCCAGAATACGTTCCTGGATTTCCACAAGTTCCGCGTCCGTTCTGGCCCGCGGGCGCTTGACCTCTACCGGGATGCGGTTACGAATCGTACCGGGACCGGGAGAAAAGATTATCACCTCGTCGGAAAGGTAGACCGCTTCCTGGGTGTCGTGGGTTACGAGGATCACGGTGATGGGGGCGCCGTTCCCGCCGGTTCCCGTTTCGTCCAAAAGCCGCAGCAGCTCGTCCTGGAGTTTTTCCCTGGTCAGCGCGTCAACCGCGGCGAATGGTTCGTCCATGAGAATGATCTTCGGTTCCACCGAAAGGGCCCTGGCCAGGGCCAGGCGCTGGCGCATCCCCCCGGAAAGCTGGGAGGGATATTTATGGGCCGAGGCGGCCAGGTCTACCTTGCGCAGATACACAAGGGCCTTCTCCTCGATTTCCCGTTTTTTCAATTTTGCCGGGCCGGTTTTGTCGGCATTCCGCAGCTTCAACGCGAACACCACGTTTTGCAAAGCCGTCATCCAGGGAAAAACCGCGTAATCCTGAAAGATCATCGCGATGTCGTGTTTGGGATGATCCCGGAATACGCCGTTGGCCAGGGGTGAAATAAAACGGTAGCGGCGGCGGTAGGCGATCTGTTCTTTCCGGGTGGCGGGCAGGGGTTCGAGTACCAGTTTGCCGTCTATGTGGATGGTCCCGTCGGTGGGGGCCTGAAGGCCCGCGAGGATTTCCAGAAACGTCGATTTGCCGCATCCCGAAGGCCCCAGAATGGAAACGATCTTGCCGTCCGGAATCGTGAGGGACACGTTGAGAACCGCGGTAAGCCCCTCGGCCAGGCCTTTTTCGTTGATCACCGAAAAAAATTTGCCGATGCTTTTCGCTTCTATCATGTCATCTTCCTACTTTCCAGACGGCGAGTTTGATTTCCACGTATTTGAGGATCTCGATGAGGAACCAGCCTATCCAGCCGAGGATCACCATACAGACCATCATTTCGGGGATGACGAAGTAGTCCTTGGCCTGGCCGAGAAGGTAGCCTATGCCCATGCGGCCGCCGTAGGATTCGCCGATAAGGAGCATCACGAGGCCCATCGCGACGCCGGTTTTGAGGCTCATGATGATGGAGCCGAAGGCGTGCCAGAAGTAGACTTTGCGGAGGAGGGTGAACTCGCTGGCGCCGAAGACCCGGGCGGAGGCGAGGTAGCGGGGGTCGGTGTCTTTGATGCCCTGATAGGTATTGAAAAGAACCGGGTAGAAGATGCCGATGAACATGAGGAAGATGTGCATTTTGCTTCCGATTCCGAAAAGGATGATGGTCATGGGTACCCACGCGGGAGGCGGTATGGGGGAGAGGAGCTGCCAGAGCGGCAGGATAAACGCGCGGATCTTGAGGTTCCAGCCCATAAGAAGGCCGATGGGTACGGCCAGAACCACGGCGATACCGAAAGCGGTGAAAAAGCGGCCCATGCTGTAACCAATATGGAGTACCAGATTTTTATGCCAGAGCATGAACCAGAAACGCTGGGCCACGGTAGAGAGGCTGGGAACAAGGCTTTCCGGCAGGATCTTCCAGCGGGGAAGG
>JAISND010000235.1 GCA_031276615.1 Treponema sp.
GGGACTTTTATTCCCCGCCTTTTGCTCGTCAATTTTTTTCGTGAAGATCGCGGGCAAACGCAGATTAAAACGGCGAAGGGCGGTTCCTATGGAACCCTGAAATATGCCGAGCATATTGAGCCCCATGATAACCATGAACACCCCGGCGGCAAGCTGTACCGCGCCCTGGAAGCGGCCCGACACGGTAAGTACCTGTCCCAACGCGCCGACGATAATCCCGACGGCGGTATAGGAAATGACCCGCCCCCCGTTGTAGAGGATGCCGGGACGCAGGGCCTCCCAGCGCCTGCCCCCTTCGGGCCGTGCCGCCGGAATACTCTGGGAAAGGTTAATCCCCCCGCACATAGCCGCGCAGTGAACGGAGGTGATAAGGCCGATAACGAATAACATACCGTAGCCCATACCCGCTTCCGCCAGGGGAAAGGCCCCGGCAAGGGTACTTAGACCTGAGCCTTGCAGCAGCACATAGAGGGAAAGGATGATGACGACCGTTCCCGCGATGCGGGGAGCGTCAATTTTTGGCTTCCCGTCCAATACCTGATACCCAAGGTTTTCAACAGCTTCCGTAATCTCTCTTCCCGTAACGACCGATGCGTTATAGGTAACCGCCGCCGTTCCGGCGCTAAAACTCACCGCGGCTTCCTCAACCCCCACGGTACTTTTCAGTTTCTTTTCAATTCTGTTCTGGCAGCTTATACAGGTCATGCCGCCGACACGCAGCGAAACTGTTTTCAGACATGCTTTTACCGTTGTTCCCATAAAAGATTCCTGCCTCCCCTCCGCAAATTATTCCACGGAAAAGTGTCAGAATTATGATTTTCGAAAAAAAATTTGGCCCGCTAAAAATCACACTTTTGTCACAATTTCGCGTTATAATACGGGCATGAAGGAAAGACCCGTGGTACTGGTTGTGGACGACGAAGAGAAGATACTCGAGCTGCTGAAATCCTACCTTGAAATAAACGGCTGCGCCGCTCTCTGCGCGAAAACCGGAAAGGAAGGCATGAAACTTTTCGGGCAGAACCCCGTATCCCTCATACTGCTCGACCTTATGCTCCCGGATTTTTCCGGAGAGGAATTCTGCCGCAGGGTGCGGGAAATTTCCGGTGTCCCCATCATTATGATTACCGCCAGGGCGGACGAGGAAAGCATTATCAGGGGGCTTAAAACCGGCGCCGACGACTACGTCACCAAGCCTTTCAGCCCGCGGCAGCTTATGGCGCGCGTAGAGGCCGCCCTGCGGAGGAGCGCCCCGAAGGGAAAGGAAGCGCCTTTCCTCGTGTACGAAGACCTCACGGTGGATACCGGAAAACGCAGCGTCAGCAAGGACGGCCGGGCCATTGCCCTGACCCGCGACGAATACAATATTCTCAGCCTGCTCATGTCCCGGCAGGCAAAGATTTTTACCAGGGATGAAATTCTTGAATCGATAAAGGGCGAAGAATACGACGGCTTTGACCGTTCCGTCGACACCCACATAAAAAAACTCCGCGCGAAAATAGGGGACGATTCAAAATCGCCGAAGTATATCGCCACCGTGTACGGTATGGGTTACCGTTTCGGAGGGGACGCATGACCGCGGCGGAAAGGCGGGAACATGATCAGCCTTAAAAACCGCCTGGCCCTTACCTGGGCGCTTTTTATCAGCCTTGCCCTGGGGGTTTTAACCCTGGTGATCAACCTCTTTACGGGCTGGGTCTTTACCGGCCTCATCAGGGAAAACATTGCCGAAAAAAGCGCGGAGATCGCCGAAACCATCGGCAGGCAGTACAGGCCCCTGAGCGGCGGCTTCGACTCCCCGAGCGTGGAAGCGGTGGGCATGTACTTTGTCCACGAAGGCTACATCGTGACCGTAGAAAACGAAAAGGGAGAACCTGTCTGGGACGCCCGTTCCTGCGACATGCGGCAATGCGCCGATGTGATAAACGGCATCACCAGGCGCATGGAAAGCTCCTTCCGCGTAAAAGGCGAAATGCAGAAACGGCAGTACCCGGTGAACTATTTCGGCAGGACAGTCGGGACCATCAGCATAGAAACCTACAGCCCCTTTTTTTTCAGCGAGACCGAATCGAGGTTTCTCTCATCCCTGAACAAACTCCTCTTCGCCGCCGGCCTCGTATTCATCCTCCTGAGTATAGCCGTTTCGATTCCCCTTTCCCGCGCCATCGCCCGTCCCGTTCTCAGGGCCGGCGAAGCCGCGCGGCAGATCGCCAGGGCCCACGCCGGCGGGAACAACTTCCGGAACCTGCGAATCCGGCTTGACGGACAATACAAAACCAGGGAACTGGCGGAGCTTTCCGCCGCCATCAATGACCTCGCGGTGGAACTTGAAGAGGGGGAACGCCGCCAGAAGCAGCTTACCTCCGACATCGCCCACGAACTCCGTACTCCCCTCGCCTGCCTGCAGGGTAACATCGAGGCCATGCTCGACGGGGTCTGGGAACCCAGCCGGGAACGGCTCGCGAGCTGCCACGAGGAAGTCCTCAGACTCGGCCGGCTGGTGCGGGATCTGAATACCCTCACCAGCCTTGAATGGGAAAACCTGATCCTCGACAAAAGCGAATTCGAGCTTTCAAATCTGCTGCGCCTGACATGCGATCAGTTCGGCGCGGCGGCGAGGGAAAAGGGAATCGCCATAAACCTGAACCTCGCGCCCGGCCTCATCAGCGCCGACTATGACCGGCTCAAGCAGGTATTCATCAACCTCCTCTCCAACGCGGTAAAATACACCAGCCGGGGGAGCATCAGCGTGAGCGCGGAAAAAACAGGGGAAGGGGGGATTGGACGGAGCCAGGCCCCTTCCGGTCACGGCTGGCGGATCTCCGTTGCCGACACCGGCGCTGGCATAGAGGCCGGGGATCTGCCCCATATTTTTGAGCGTTTTTACCGCTGCGACAAATCCCGCAGCCGCGACGCAGGCGGCGCGGGTATAGGGCTTGCCATAGCCGCGGCTATCGTCGCGGCCCACGGCGGCAGCATCAGCGCCGAAAGCCCCGCCGGCGGCAAAGACGGGGCGGGCGGCAAGCCGGGCGGCGCGGCAAGCGGCAGCCGGAGCGGAGGCCCCGGCGCCGTATTCCATGTGGACCTGTA
>JAISND010000070.1 GCA_031276615.1 Treponema sp.
CGGGTCAATATTTCGGGAACAATTTTACCCAGCCGGATGACGCGGTTAAGGGGAACCATGGCGCCGATTTCGAGGTAACGTTCGGTCCGGGTGATCCGGTGCAGTTCTTCCAGCTTGTCCAGGGAAAGTATTACGGCCGGAAGGATGAGGACGGGCCTGCCCTGCCCGCGGATAAAACCGGTTCCGCCCGCGAAGGGCTCCGCGCCGGGAAAACGGTTCCATGCCGTAAAAAGCTCCTGAAAGCCCGTGGGGAAAAATACCTGGTTAGGCGGGGCGGCCATACAGCCTCCGCTGGCGAAGTTCCGCGGCGATAGTCATGGCTTCGACAAGGGCATCGGGATCGGTACAGCGGCATTTGATCCCGCTGAATCCGGAGAGTATTTCCTCCCGATCGGGCCGCTCTTTCCGCCCGAGAAGGGCCTCGGCGGTCAGTATCTTTCCGTTTTCGCAGTAGCGGCAGTTTTCCATACCCGCCCGGGTAAAACCGGCCATAATATCCTGGTATTCGTCGGTCTGGGAAAAACCTTCGATGGTTATTATCTCGCTTCCCCTGATTCTGAAAGCCGGTATAAGGCAGGCCTGGGTAACGCTGCCGTTAAAAATAACCGAACACGCGCCGCATTTCCCCATGAGACAGCCCGGCCTGGCCCCGAGCAGGCCGAAGCTGCCGCGCAGTATGTCGATAAGCCGTATATCCGCGTTGCTGCGGACAACCACGTCCTCCCCGTTAAGGATAAAACCTATGGTCATACGGGATTCTCCGGGAATTTGAGTTTTTCCGCCTGCCAGATATCAACGGGCCGCAAGGGTATGTTCTGGAAATGGTGATCCATGGCCTGGGAAACAGCCTGAAGATACGCGGCCGGTACGCAGTTGAAGGGAAGCTCTCCTATACCCTTCGGATCGCCGGAATCGTTCCAGATAAAATCAATGTGTACGGGAGGGATCGAATCGGGGCTGAAAATGTCGTATTCCTCGAACCGGGCCCGGGAAATGATTCCCTCCGCGTAGTCCAGGTTTTCGTAGGATGCCCAGCCCAGGGCCTGAACAGTCGAAACCTTGAGGCTGCGCCTTGCCCGGGCTTCCGAAAGTATCCTGCCGCCGTCCACGCCGAGCCATACTCCGCGGATCTTCGGCATGTATTCTATGGGGTCTATCTCCACTTCCACCACGCCGGCAGCCCAGCCGGGACACGAAAAACAGGCCCCGTCGCTGGTCTTTCCCGGAGGGGGAGGGAACTTTTCATCCCATTGGGGGTTTTTCAGGGGCCTGATTCGCCGCCGCACCGTAATGGGCAGGGGATCCCGGAAACGCTGTTTGCGGATGGCCAGGCATGCCTTTTCGATGAGTTTCGTTACCGCGGTGATATTCCGGGAAGCGGTTGCCGGGCCGGAATCGGGAACCGAATCATCTTTCTCCGCGGCGGGCATTGTCTTGATCCGTACCGCCCCGGCGTCTATGGAGAGGATCTCCGCCGCGATGCGCGCCCAAAGGCCGGTATAATCGTCGTCGATATGGATCATGCTTGTACTGATTTCAAGGGAAGCGTCTTTTTCAAGGGTAAGCTCTATCGCGTAGTTTCCCCTGTCGGCGCCGGGGTACAAAAAGCCCGAACCCTGGTAGCCCATTGAAATGCCTATACCCCGGAGGCTTTCGGCTTTTTTGTTCCATCTGCCTTTTTGCCTGCCCTGCCTGAGAAGTTCATAGGAGGCCCACTTGCGGTAGTAGTCGCTCATGGATACCGCGGTGTCCATGAGCTGCCCTGCGGGGAAATTTTCCCTGGGGCTTAAGCCCGGAAGCGTGTCGTTTATCCGGTAACTGTTTTTGCGCCATTCCGCGGGATCCTGGCGTTTCAGATCGGCAAGGTGCGAAACATGCCGTTCAACCGCGAAAAGGCCCTGGGCAAGGCCGAAACCGGAAAAGGGTCCCTGGGGAGGTATGTTCGTCCGTACCGCAAGCCCGGAGAGCTTCAGATTGCCGGATCCGTACAGTCCGAGGCTTCCGAGGCAGGTCTGATCGAGAATTTCCTCCGCGTTAACCCCGTACGCGCCAAGGTTAACGGCGACACTGATTTCGGCGCCCAGCACTTCCCCCTTTTCCCCCAGGGCACTTGAAATGCTGATCTCCGTGCCGGCGCGTTTCGGCGAAAAACGGAAATCCTCTTCCCTGGTCAATACGAGTTTTACCGGCTTTTTGGCGATAAAAGCGCCCAGGGCCGCGTGGCAGGCTACGAGGGACGGGTACCAGAGTTTGCCGTCCATGTGGATTCCCGCCGTGGCCGGCTCGACAAGGACTTCGGCGGGATTGATGTTCAGCGTCCTGGCCACGCAGCGTTTTACGTGGAAGGGCCATTGGGTCGCGGTATAGACAACGAGGGGGCCGCGGTTTTCCCCGGACGGCCCGCCGCCGTCCTCCGGCGGAACGGCATGGGTTTTTTTTTCCGCTTCGCGGCCAATATGTTCAAAACACGCCAGGGCGCCGGTGGGTTCCGAATACCAGTGCTCCTGAATGCCCGTGTGGTAATTCCCGCTGACTATGGTTTTCGCGCCGGCAAAGGCGGCGCCGGGATCGCCGGTCCGGATTTTCCTTTCCGCCAGGATCATGTCCCCGGCGATCCCGTGGCACCCGAAAACAGCCTCGCCTTCCTCCGCGATGACCCTGCACTGTCCGGCGTATGCTTCAAGCCTGGTTTGATCCGGGCCCAGGAGAAGCGCCACAGGTTCGCCGAAATAGGAAAGCCTGTCCTTCGCGAGGATCGGAAGGTCCGTGTCCTCCAGATGGTTTTCGCCGGGAATGTCCTTCGCCGTGACAAGGAAGTAGGCGTTGGGCAGTTTCGGAACTTCAACTGACGCAAGCCGCCCGCAGCTCAGGGGAGATCTGATGGTAAAGGCATAGAGCAGGGGACGGGGATAGAGGTCTTCCACGAATACGAACTTTCCCATACTGACTACACAGTATACGCGCCGGCAATGGATTTTACAACCACGCTTACCCTGTTTACCTGCCGCGCGCTCATGCCCGGCCATATCGGCAGGGAAATAACCTGTCTGAAAGTCTTTACGGTTTCGGGAAAATCGTCCTC
>JAISND010000127.1 GCA_031276615.1 Treponema sp.
CCGAAGATAGTCCTCGTCGACTGCGGGGCAAAGGCCAATATTTTCCGCTGCCTTCTTGCGCGTAACGTGGAGCTTGTCCGCGTTCCCTGGAATTACGATGTTTCGGGCATAGACTACGATGGCCTCTTCCTTTCAAACGGCCCCGGCGACCCCAAGGACTGCGGCAGAACCATCGCCGCGCTCAGGAAGGCTTTCTCGCTGGGCAGGCCCATTTTCGGTATCTGCCTGGGAAACCAAATCATGGCGCTGGCCGCGGGCGCCGACACCTACAAACTGCCCTACGGGCACCGGGGACAGAATCAGCCCTGTGTTGAAACGGGCACGGGCCGCTGCTATATCACCAGCCAAAACCACGGCTACGCGGTGCGTGGCGAAACCCTGCCCAGGGGCTGGGAACCCTGGTTCATCAACGCCAACGACGGCACCATCGAAGGCATCCGCTCCACGCGGCATCCCTTCTCGGCGGTACAGTTCCACCCCGAAGGCTGCCCGGGCCCGCGGGACACGGAATTTTTATTTGACCGGTTTCTGGAACAGGTTGGGGAATCGAAAAATTGAAGAACCGGGAAAACGCGGAAGGATGCGATTATGCCTGACAGAGCAATGCCGAAAAAAGTTCTCGTCCTCGGTTCGGGGGGCCTCAAAATCGGCCAGGCCGGCGAATTCGATTACTCCGGTTCCCAGGCGCTCAAGGCCCTGCGTGGGGAGGGAATCAGGACCGTTCTTGTCAATCCCAACATCGCCACCATACAGACCAGCGAAGGCATGGCGGATTCAACCTACTTTCTGCCGGTGACGCCCGGTTGTGTCAGGCAGATCATCGAAAAGGAAAAGCCCGACGGCCTGCTCCTCTCCTTCGGGGGTCAGACCGCGCTTAACTGCGGCGTCGCCCTTGAGCGGGACGGCGTCCTTTACAAGTACGGCGTAAAGGTGCTGGGTACTCCGGTAAAGAGTATCGAAGATACCGAAGACAGGGAACGTTTTGTAAAGCGCCTCGATGAAATCGGCGTCCTTACCCCGCGAAGCATTGCGGTTAACGCCGCGGAGGATGCGGTAAGGGCGGCGGAAAAGATAGGCTACCCGGTGATGGCCCGCATCGCCTTTGCCCTGGGCGGCGCCGGTTCCGGAATATGCCGGAACGAGGCGGAGCTGAGGCGGAGGTGCGACCGCGCCTTTGCGCGTACCAGCGAGGTAAATTCCGCTCCCCAGGTGCTGGTGGAGGAATGGCTCGGCGGCTGGAAAGAAATCGAGTACGAGGTGGTGCGCGATTCCCTTGACAACTGTATCACGGTCTGCAATATGGAAAATTTTGATCCCCTGGGGATACACACCGGCGAAAGCATCGTTGTCGCCCCTTCCCAGACCCTTACGGATTCCGAATACCACAAGCTCAGGCGCATCGCCATTGACGTTATACGTCATCTTGGCATAGTGGGTGAGTGTAACATCCAGTACGCCCTTGATCCCGCTTCCGAAGATTACCGCGTTATCGAAGTAAACGCCCGGCTTTCCCGCAGTTCCGCCCTGGCTTCCAAGGCGACCGGCTATCCCCTGGCCTTTGTGGCGGCAAAACTTGCCTTGGGCTATTCCCTCACCGATATCGAGAACCGGATCACCAGGGTGACAAAATCCTGTTTCGAGCCTGCCCTCGATTACATCGTGGTCAAGGCGCCCCGCTGGGATCTGGCCAAATTCAAAAACGTTGATCTCCGTATCGGCTCCGAGATGAAGTCCGTGGGCGAGGTCATGTCCATAGGCAGAACCTTTGAGGAAGCCCTGCAAAAGGCCCTGCGCATGACCGGTATCGGCGCGCCGGGCCTTGCGGGTGAAACGCGGTTCTGCTTTGCCGAATCCTTCGGCGGCGCGGCCGGGGCTGACTGTTCCTCCGCGGTTCTCCATAAAAAAATCCGCGACGCCCTGGCGCGCCCCACGGATCGCCGTGTCTTTGTAATCTACCGGGCCTTGATGGAAGGCTGGCCGGTGGAGCGGATTTACAGGCTTACCAAAATCGACCGCTGGTTTCTGCACAAAATCGCCAACGCGCTGAAGTGCGAACGTGAAATCCGCTCCCGGGGCGCGCGGGGAGATCAAATTCCGGCCCCGAAGCCAGGGAAGCCTAAGAAAAAAAGCGAACCTGAAAATTCTCCGGCCCGGTTCTCTTCGGCTTCGCTGCTTTCCCCGGAGCTGCTTGCCCGCGCGAAGAAGCTCGGCTTTTCCGACGCGCGGATCGGGGAATTTACCGGGCTTGAAGAAATGAAAATCCGCGCCCTGCGCGAGGAATACCGGATACGGCCGGCAATAAAACAGATCGACACCCTTGCCGCCGAGTATCCGGCAAAGACAAATTACCTCTACATGACCTACGGCGCGGCCGGATCGGCACCCGCGCTTCCGGCCGCGGGGGGCGGCGCTTCGGCGGCCGGCGCCGCGGGCATTCCGGCGGACGATGTCAGCCCTTCCGGCCGGGGAGTCATGGTGCTGGGTTCGGGGGCCTACCGCATCGGAAGCAGCGTCGAGTTCGACTGGTGCTGCGTCAACGCCGTGGAGACGGCGCGGAAGCTCGGCCGTTATTCGATCATGGTGAACTGCAACCCGGAAACGGTTTCGACTGATTACGACATGTGCGACAGGCTCTACTTCGAGGAGCTCAGCCTTGAACGCATCCTCGACATCTATGAACGGGAACGCCCCGACGGGATCATCCTCTCCATGGGCGGCCAGATTCCCAACAACCTTGCCACAAAACTTTTCGCGTCGGGCTGCCTCATCTACGGAACAAGCCCCCAGTCCATCGACATGGCGGAGGACCGGAACAAATTTTCCGCCCTCCTTGACAAACTGGGCATTGAACAGCCCGAATGGAAGGAGCTTACCGATCTCGCTTCGGCAAAAATCTTTGCCGCCGGAGCCGGATATCCGGTGCTGATACGGCCAAGTTATGTGCTATCCGGAGCGGCCATGAACGTTGCCTGGGACGACGCAAGCCTTGAAAAATTTTTAAGCCTTGCGACTGACGTATCGCCCGAACATCCCGTGGTCATATCAAAGTTCGTTGAAAATTCCAAGGAGATAGAAATTGACGCCGTTGCCCGGCGGGGGGAGATTCTCTTTAACGCCATCACCGAACATATCGAAAACGCCGGCGTCCATTCGGGGGACGCCACGGTGGTGCTCCCGGCCCAGAGGCTTTACATCGAAACCATCAGAAAGATACGGCGCATAAGCGAGCAGATTGCCGAAGCGCTGGACATCACCGGCCCCTTTAACATCCAGTTTCTTGCCCAGCGCAACCGGGTGCGGGTTATCGAGTGTAACCTGCGCGCAAGCCGCAGTTTTCCCTTCTGCTCAAAGGTAAGCCGGGTGAACATGATCGAAATGGCGGTGAAGGCAATGCTGGACGAACCGGTTGAGCGCGCCCGGGGTTCCGCCCTGGACCTTGAATGGGTAGGCGTCAAGGCGGCGCAGTTCAGCTATTCCCGGCTCCACGGCGCCGATCCCGTGTCCGGCGTGGAAATGGCGTCCACCGGGGAAGTGGGCTGCATCGGCATTGACCTTTCCGACGCCTTTCTCAAGGCCCTGCTCTCGGTGGGTTACCGGGTTCCCAAAAAACGCATCCTCCTTTCCACCGGTCCCATCGAGGACAAGCTTGACTTCCTCGATTCGGCGCGCAAACTCATCGTTATGGGCTATGAACTCTGCGGCTCCAGGGGCACGGCGAAATTCCTTTCGGCTAACGGGGTTCCCACCGCGGTCCTTAACTGGCCCCTTGAGTCAAAGGAACCGAACATCTCTACCTGCATCAAACAGCGGAAGGTCGACATGATCATCAACATCCCGAAAAACAACCGGGAAACGGAACTGAAGAACGACTACATCATCCGCCGCATGGCGGTGGATTTCGACATCCCCCTCTTTACCAACATCAAGGTCGCGCGGGAATTTATCGACGCCCTGGCCAATACGCGCGAAAACGGACTTGAGATCAAGGCATGGGAAGAGTACCGCTAGTGTTCTGTCCGAAACAAATGACATAAGGGCACCTCTAAAAACCCCGGTTGGGTTTCCAGAGGTGCCGGACTAAAGTCCGCCGGAGAAATCGGACTAAAGTCCGTCCGCAATTTCTTGTAATACAGGCAATTATGGCAGCACGATCTTCTCCCGGGGGTAAGAAAACCTCTAAAAACTGAAGTTTTTAGAGGTTCCCTTAATCAGATATTCCGGAAACGCGGCAGATCTATTCCACTTTAAACTTCGATACCTCCCGAACCAGCACATCGATGCTTTCCTTGTTTTGGCCGCTGATGGTATTGACCCGGGTTACCGCCACGTTTATCTGGTCCGCGCCGGCTGCCATTTCGTTCATCCCGTTGCTTATCTCCTGGGTCACCAGTTCCAGACTCTTGCTCTCCTGGATCACCTGTTTGCTCCCGTCAAGCATTTCCGCGGAACTGCTCTTGACCAGTTGGGTTGTCTCGTTCAGGCGCCCGATGGCCTCCAGTATCTGTTTGCTCCCCGCGTCCTGTTCCTCCATGGCGTTGCGGATATTCTTTTCCTGATCCGATACGGTCCTGACCCCGCTGTCTATGGCCTCGAACTTGTTGAGTACGCTGTCGGTTGATTTGGTTATCGTGTCGATGGAATCCTTTATCTTCTTGAGAACCGCGGAAATGGTCTTGCTCTGCTCCCCGGAATTTTCCGCCAGTTTCCGTATCTCGTCGGCCACAACGGCGAATCCCTTTCCCGCCTCTCCCGCGTGGGCGGCTTCGATGGCGGCGTTCATGGACAGGAGGTTTGTCTGGCTGGCGATGTTTTCCATCACCGCGTTGATCTCCAGAAGCCCCTCGGACTCCCGGGCTATTTCCTGAATGTCCGCGGCCACTTCCTGGAGCCCCGTGCGTCCCGCTTCGGAAGCTTCGATGAGGTCCTTCACGTTATCGCCGTTTTTGATCAGGGTCCGGGTAACGGACTGGATGTTGGCAAGCATTTCCTCAATGGCCGAGGATGACTGGGCAACACTGGCGCTCTGGCGATCCACATGGCCCGAAAGTTTGTCGATGTTGACGGTGATCTGTTCCATGGTGGCGTTGGTTTCGGTGACCGACGCGGACTGGTTGATGACCCGGCTCTTGATGCTCTGGATGTTGGCGGTAATCTCGTTGACCGCCGCGGCGGTTTCCCCCATGTTGCTGGCAAGCTCGTTGCCTATATCAAAGAGAGCGACCGTTTGTTTTTTGATGATAAGGACAAGTTTTTTTATCTTTTCCATGG
>JAISND010000196.1 GCA_031276615.1 Treponema sp.
TCGGTTTCGGCACGGTTGTTTTCCGCGGCCCGGATAAACGCGCCAAGGACATTCTCCCCGGCGCCGTCGTGAAGAAACAGCATCTTCATCCTAAACCCGTCCGCCCGCGTCCGGCATCAGGCCTGAACCGGAAGAGCTTCCTCCATTTTTGCCCTGCAGTGTTCACGGTACAGTAAAGATGCCTTGTCGCCCGGGATTATCTCAAGCACCTTGTCAAAGCTGGCAAGGGCGTCATCGTATTTTTTCCGCATAAAACTGAACAGGCCCTGCTCAAAGTACATATTGGTTTTCATCTTCTTTTCCATTATTTCCTGACTGATGCCGTTCAGTATCTCATACACCCGCGTCGGTTCCCCCCTGCCCTTCACCTTCACGTTCCCCAGGTAGCGGAACATATAGCTTTCCGGGTGTTCCAGTTTCTGGAAAGTCTGGCCGCTGATTGCCATGGAAACGCCGAAGGCCTTGGTAAGGCCCTCGATGCGGCTGGCAAGGTTCACCGAGTCGGAAATAACCGTGTTCTGCATACGGTTGTACACCCCCACCACCCCCAGCATCAGGGTACCCGTATGAAGTCCGATGCCTATCTCCAGGGGGCGGTAGCCGCACTTTGCCCGGTGGGAGTTATATTCCAGAACCTTTTTCTGAATTTCAATGGCCGACCGGACAGCCATATCCGCCCCGTTGGACTGGGGAAACAGGGCCATAACCGCGTCCCCGATGTACTTGTCCACGAAGCCGCCGTACTGTTCGATAATCGGCACAATACGGGTAAGATAGGAATTGATAAACCTGAAACCCTCCTCGGGGGAAAGGCTTTCAAAGAGTTCGGTAAACTGCCTGATATCCGAAAAGAATATCGTCATCTCCTGCTGGTGATGATCCCCCAGCTTGAGATCCATGACGCTTTTCCTGTTGAGCAGCCTCAGGAATTCTTTGGGAACAAAGGGATTCATCTTGTAGGCGGCAAGATCGCCGGAAGAAGACTCGTCTTTCGCTTCCTCCAGTTCCTCAATCTCTTCCGGCTCCCCGGCATCCCTGTGCCCGGAAGCCCCCGCCGCGGCTGCCGTCCCGGCGGATTCTTCCGTCAGCTCAACGGCGTCTTCCACCACCTCAAGGGATTCTTCCTCCGGCCCGGCGGCGTCCTCCGCGCCGGGCTTTCCGGCCGCGCCGGCTTCCCGTCCGGCGGCCCTTTCCGGAGCCGAAGCCGGCACGGGATCCGTGATTTCCACGGGGGACTGAATTTCTTCCGCGACGATGGCGCTCTCCCCTCCCCCGTATGCCATCACCGCGGCATTCAAACGCGCGGCCGCCGGACCCGGCGTTTTCCACGGGCGCGGCAGGGATTCTCCATGGAACATCAAAAGGATCACCGCGCCGGCAAAAAGGCCCTGAACAAAAGAGACGCCGGTTAAAGACCGGAACTCGTTAGTCGCAAGGAGACCTGCAAAAAAAATGAAAATTAAAAAAAAGAACGGAACCGGCCCCTCCCAAAAGGAATTTTTTACATTCATATTCAACATTTTCCTTTCCGGCGGCAAAAAAACACGGAAGGATGCGGGGAAGAAAAAGAAAAGCACAAAACCGGACACATCCAATTCAGGAAAACAATACATCCCGCCCCCGGCGAATTCATCATCACTATATAGCATAATAAAAATTTGCGTCTCCCGTCCATATGTAAAGTTTATCCTTTTGATCGCAACTATAACAACCCGTTTGACGTAAATTCAGGGATTAAAATGTATTTTTTTTCTGAAAATTTGGATGTTTTTTATAAAAATATGGTGATTTTTACCGGGCATGAAAACGCGGGCCCGCCGTCAGTCCGCATGCGCCGGACCCGGGGCTGACAGACACAAACCGGAGGCTCATTCCCCGCCCGGGGCGCCGGAGCGGCGCAAATCAATGACCGTCATCTCCAGGTTGTCCTGCCCCCTGTACCAGTTGTGCTCCAGGTTAAACAGCAGGTTGATCTCGTCCCCCGCGTCAAAATCCACTTTGACTTTTTCCGCGGCGTTCCAGTATTTCGCGGGCCATTTGTTTTTTCCCGCGTCAAGGAGCATCTTTACATGCCTGCCCTCGTTTCCCATAAAATTTATTTCCTGTACCTTGAGCCTTCTGGAAAGAAAGGTTAAAGGTTCATTGTCCTTGCCGTAGGGCTCAAAGAGATCCACCAGTTTGAAAATCTCGGGCCTGAGGTATTCAAGGGGAAGTTCCGCGTCAACCGTGATGCTCTGTTCGTCTTCGCCTTCGTCAAATTCAACGGAAGCGGCGACTGTCTCGAGCCGCTCCAGGAAGGAATCCCATTTATCCTTCCCCATGCTGAAGCCGGCCGCCGATTTATGCCCCCCGGCGTCGATAAAGAGATCGCCGCACCGTTCCAAGAGAAAGCCGAGGTCGTAGGACCTGGCGGAACGGAGGGAACCGGTATAAACATCTTCACCGAAGGATACGGCAATGGCGGGAACATTGAATCGCCTGGCGATACTCTGGGCGACCAGTCCGGTGACGCCCCTGTTTATTTCTTCACCGTAGACTATGGTGAGCTTTTCGCCGAACCTCGAAAGATTCTCCCTGGCCATGGGTTCGGCGATGGCCCTGACTTCTTCTTCCAGTATTTTGCGCTCCTCGTTGAGGGCGGCAAGTTCCCTTGCGAGCTGTATCCGCCGCGCCGGCTCTTCTTCAAAAAAAAGGCCGATGGCTTTCTCCGGCTTTCCCATGCGGCGCGCCGCGTTAATGACGGGGCAGAGTTTCCAGGATATTTCCTTCGCGTCGAAATGGCGCCCCTGCAGCTTCAGTTCGGATAACAGTTCCGCGATGCCCGGCCTTGGTTTTGTCTCCAGCGATTCAAGGCCCCGCTGCACGATGATCCGGTTCTCGTCCCGCAGGGGCATGATATCCGCGATGGTTCCAAGGGCGGCAAGCTGGAAATCGGCGTCTTCGTCAAGGCTGCCGAGCTTCTCCCTGATTCTGACAAAGGACCGGAAAAGGCTGACGAACACGTCAAGCTCGGTGAAATCCCTGTCCGAATAGCGGGCGATTTTCGAGAGTTCCTTGATGCGGAGCAGGCCCTTGCCCGCGGTCTGGGGAATATCCTTCCATATCTCCGGGGCGATGTCCAGCATGTCCACTTCCACGCTGCGGCCGAAGAGTTTCGCAAAAACCTTTTTTTGCAGGGGGGCGTCCCAGACAAGAATCTGCTGCCCCTTGAGAAAGGCGGGAAGCCGTGTTTCGCCGATGCCCACCATGCCGGGTACGATGGTTTCGGTGAGGGTGTCGATCACCGCAAGGTTCCGCGTTTTCGCGATCTCGATGATCCACGCGTCGTTTACCGGCCGGGTGTTAAGCAGGCAGACCGGCTGATCGAAGAATTCGCTTTTTTGGGCAAAACGCAGGGCCGAGACAAGTTTGAACGCGACGCCGCAGCCGGAAAGATCCCTGAAATTGTAGGATGAATCCTTCAGTTTCGGATTGACGATGCTTAAAGCTTCGGGCAGCTCCTCCTGCGGCTCGTGGTGATCCGTGACAATTACGTTAACCGCAAGATCGTTGGCGCGCCTGATCTCCGCTATCCGTGATATGCCGCAGTCCACGGTGATGATAAGGGTTCCGTAGTCCGCCGCGAATTCCTCTACGGCGCCGGTTGAAAGCCCGTAGGATTCTTCCCCCGCGGGTATCTTCCAGGTTACGTCCATCCCGATGCTTTTCAGGTAGTCCGTGAGCAGCACCGTTCCGGTAATTCCGTCAACATCGGCGTCGCCGAAGATCAAAACCTTTTCGCCCTCTTCCTTCGCGGCGAGGATCCGTTCCACGGCTTCTTCCATGCCGGGAAGCTCAAAGGGATTGCGCAGGTAGCGGACATCGTTCTCAAGAAAAAAACGGATCGCCTCGCCTGTAGTAATGCCCCTGCGGACAAACACGGAGGAGGCAAGCAGATCGCAGCCGTATTTCGCGGAAAGGCCTTTAACCAGTTCGGGGGGAATGTCTTTCTTTTCCCATTTCATGCTGTCACATCCTGTTCGATTTGCCGCTTCGGCGCGGCAGGCTGTCAGGCCGGCGGCCCGATTTCTTTAAGCACAAGTTTGCGCGGCGCCGGGGCGGTCTTTGAATACTCCACCGCTTCGGCAAGCCGGGGCAGGGCGGCTTTAAGGCCTGCTTCGTCCTTTGCCCACACGGTCATAACGGGGTCGCCCTTTTTGACCGCCGCCCCGCTCTTGCGGTGAAATTGCAGGCCGGCCGTGGGGCTTACCGGATCTTCGGTGCGGTTTCTTCCCACGCCGAGTTCCACTCCGGCGCGGCCAACTTTCCAGGCGTCGACGCGGGAGATAAAGCCGTCCTCCGCGGCAAGAATTTCCGCGCTGTAAGGGGAACGGTAGCTGCCGCGCAGGGCAAGAAATTCCCGCGGGTCTCCGCCCTGGCTTTCGATGTTGGCAAGGAACAGTTCCTTCGGCCGGCCCCCCGCGAGGGCTTCCTCGCAGAGCCTGCGGCCCCCGGCCGCGTCCGGCGCCCTGCCGCCGAGCACGGCCATGCGCGCTGCAAGTTCCAGCGTCACCTCCATGAGATCAGCCGGCCCCCTGCCCTCAAGGCAGTCCATGCTCTCTTCCATTTCAAGAAAATTTCCGACCATGTTGCCCAGGGGTTCATCCATGTCGGTCAGCAGGGCGACGATCCTTTTGCCCATCGCCGAGCCGGTATCCACCATCAGGCGGGCAAGTTTTTCCGCGTCCGCCGGGTTTTTCATAAAGGCGCCGGAACCGTATTTTACATCCAGCACCAGGGCCTCCGCGCCTTCGGCGGCTTTTTTGGAAAGGATGCTTGCGGTAATGAGGGGAATGGATTCCACCGTGCCGGTAACATCCCGCAGGGCGTAGAGGAGCCGGTCGGCCGGGACGGTTTCTTTTGTCTGGCCGGTCATGGCGAAACCGTCTTTCAGGAGAATCCTTTTAAATTCCTCCGCCGAAAGGTTTGTCCTGTAGCCGGGGATGGATTCGAGTTTGTCCAAGGTTCCGCCGGTGTGCCCCAGCGCCCGGCCGGACATCATCGGGTCCCTGATGCCAAGACTCGCGGCAAGGGGCGCGAGGACAAGGCTTGTCTTGTCGCCGACGCCCCCGGTGGAGTGCTTGTCCACGAAGGGGCCGGGCAGGTCCGAAAGATCCATCACCGCCCCGGAATTGAGCATGACCCCGGT
>JAISND010000205.1 GCA_031276615.1 Treponema sp.
GAAAGAACATTTTCTTTCTTGCTCAGATAGGAACCGTAGACCACGGTTCCGTTACCCGCCAGCGACAGGGAGAAAAACGCCTGCCCCAGGGCGAAAATCCAGGTCTTGATGTCGCCCAGGTATCTCCACTGGGGGATGAACAAATATTTGTACCCCTCGACGACGCCGGGGAGCAGGGCAACCCGGACGGCCATGTAGATGAACAGGAGGTAAAAAATGGGGATCATGAATTTACACACCTTCTCGATGCTCTTTTGAATGCCTCCGATCATCATGACGAATGTGAAGGCAAGGGCAAAAAGGTGCCAGCCCACACTGCCGAAGTTGCCGACAATCTGGCCGAAGTAGGCCCCGGTATCTTTTGTGCTGATCATCACCCCCGATATGGAACCCCAGAGGTAACGGAGCACCCAGCCCATGATGATCGCATAGCCCGTCCCGATGCCGAAGGCGGCGATGACCGGGATCACCCCGATTTCCTTCAGGGGCTTGTTCCTGGCGGTCAAGGCCTTGCGGAAGGTTCCCAGAGGGCCCGCCCCGCCCCAGCGGCCAAAGGCGGTTTCTTCAACAACGCCCGTGGCCCCCAGGATGGCGACACAGATGAAATAAGGAATCAGAAATGCCGCCCCGCCGTACTGCGCCGTCCGGTACGGGAAGGCCCACACGTTCGCCATCCCTACCGCCGAACCTATGCAGGCGATAATAAACCCCCACCTGCTCGAAAACGAATCACGTACTTTTCCGTCTGACATACGTACCTCCTGTGTTGGACTATTTGAACCGGTTCAAAACCCGGTTGGTTTTAAACCGGCTGCGGACTAAGGTCTTGATGGAAAAAGCGGTCAAACACCCCCTTTCCCCCTGCATCCAAAGTTACTGTTTCAAAACTTGAGGATTTGAAACGGCCTCATTTGATTGGCTCAAGATGCGCCTGGAAATGCCGCAGAATCGGAGGTTCCCAGACAATGCGGAGCCCGTGTTTTATGCCTGACGCACGCTTCTTAACTTCTATCACCGCATCAACTATGACGTCAAGATGGGCCTGGGTGTACACCCGGCGAGGAATGGCGAGCCGCGAAAACTCAAAGTCGGCCTTGAGCTGTTTACCCGTGTCGGGATCGTTGCCCAGCATGTACGACCCGATGTCGCAGCAGCGGATTCCGGCCTCCCGGTAAAGCTCGACGCAGAGCGCCTGGGCGGGGTATTCGGTGTAAGGGATATGGGGGAACATGGCTGTGGCGTCCAGAAACACCCCGTGTCCCCCAACCGGGGACTGGTAGATAACGCCGGCGTCGTCGAACTTCGCCGCCAGGTACTCCATCTGACCCACCCGGTAGCGGAGATAGTTGTCGTCAAGTCCCTCGTAAAGACCTATCGCAAGGGCTTCCAAATCCCGGCCCGCGAGGCCGCCGTAGGTGTAGAGTCCTTCGAATTCAATACACCGTGACTTGATCTCGAGGATGAGCTTTTCGTTGATCTTTTCATCTTTTACCCCAATCATGCCGCCCATGTTGACGATGGTGTCCTTCTTGGCGCTCATGGTGAACATATCCGCATAACTGAAGACTTCCCGCACGATCTCCTTGATTGACTTGTCCGCGTACCCCGGTTCGTCCCGCTGGATGAAATAAGCGTTCTCCGCATAACGCGCCGCGTCGATGTCAAAGGGGATTCCGTATTTCTTGCAGACCGCCGCAGTCTCCCGGACATTCCGAACCGAAACCGGCTGGCCTCCGGCGGAATTGTTGGTGATGGTCATCACCACAAGACCGATCTTTTCAGGTCCGTGTTCCCTGATGAGCTTTTCGAGCTTCTCCACGTCCATGTTGCCCTTGAAGGGGGCACGCCTGGAGGGGTCCAACGCCTCCGGCACCACACAGTCTATGGCGCGCGCCCCCGACAAAATAACGTGTGCCCTCGTGGTGTCGAAAAACATGTTTGAAATGGCGAATTTACCTTCGGACAGAAAAAGAGGAAGCAGCACTTTCTCGGCAGCGCGGCCCTGGTGGACCGGCTGGATATAGCCGTAGCCGAAGATGTCTTTGGCGGCATCGATCAGCTTGTAGTAACTGGACGCTCCCGCATAGGCTTCGTCACCCTGCATCACGCCGGCCCATTGGAACTGACTCATGGCGTTGGTTCCCGAATCTGTCAGAAGGTCAATATACACGTCTTCGCTCTTCAGATAGAAGAGATTATAATGAGCCGCGGCGATTCTCTTTTCCCGTTCTTCCCGGGTCAGCATGCGTAACGGTTCCACAACCTTGATGCGGAACGGTTCCGGTACATATTTTACTGCCATAAGCATCTCCTGTGATATATTAAGGTGAATTTACGCGGCCAACCGCCCCGTATAACAGACATTGTAACACTGAATTTTTGTACAGTCAACACGAAAATAAATTTTACTCTTTTGAGTCTTTCCCAAAACCCGGCTAGTTTCGGGAAAGGTTCTTTTGTTCCAGCATCGACAAACCACACGACAAAACCAGCGGGCCGGGTATAAAAAAAGCGGTACAGGACTGCCTGTACCGCCGTTCTGGGGAGTGGAGGATTCGAACCTTCGAAGGCTGAGCCAACAGATTTACAGTCTGCCCCATTTGACC
>JAISND010000072.1 GCA_031276615.1 Treponema sp.
CCTGGATCACGCCGACGCGGTGGAGATTCTTCCCGGCCTTATGCCCAAGATCATCGGAAAACTGGTTCACCTTTCCCCTGTTCCCATTATAGCTGGCGGACTTGTTTCCGATGACGAGGATGTGCGAAGCGCCCTGAACGCCGGGGCGGTTTCGGTTTCCACCACAAACAGCGCCCTGATTGAGAAATATTACGGGTAGCTTCCGTCAGGATTCGGATACTGTTTGCCAATTTTTTTCTTGACAGGCGGACGATAATCGTTTAGCATTCTTTATAGAATTCAATATCCCGATTTTCGCAGAAAATTTTGCCGGAGAGTATTTGGAGTCGCGGCGCAGTAATCGAAAGATTATTGCGCCTTTTTTTATACAGACCATAGTATTGGAGGTTGATATGGCTCAAAATATCGTTTACGAGAGTTTTGACAGGCTGGAATCCTTTATGAAAGATGTTTTTGTAAAAGTCGGCGTACCCCCCGGCGACGCGGCTGTCTGCGCCGAGGTTCTTGCTGAATCGGACAGGCGGGGAATCGATTCACACGGGATAGGGCGGTTCAAACCCATTTATATAGACCGCATCAGGGAAGGCTTTCAGCAGCCGGTAACCAAATTCGAGGTTGTCCGGAATAATATGGCCGCTGTTGTGGTGGACGGACATGACGGCATGGGACAGGTGATTGGCAAAAAGTCCATGCAGATAGCGCTTGACAAGGCGGCAAAATACGGCATGGGCATGGTGGCGGCACGCAACTCCACCCATTACGGCATCGCCGGTTACTACGCCACCATGGCTACCAGGGCGGGCATGATCGGCATAACCGGAACCAATGCCCGGCCATCCATAGCCCCCACCTTCGGCGTGGAAAACATGCTGGGCACCAATCCCCTCACCATAGGCATTCCTTCCGACGAAGATTTTCCTTTTGTACTTGACTGCGCGACATCCGTTTCCCAGCGGGGCAAAATTGAACACTACGACCGCATCGGCAGGAAAATGCCCGAAGGCTGGGTCATCGACCGGGACGGAAAAACCGAAACGGATCCCGCGGCTGCCCTTGAGGGCCTTACCCGGGGGACTTCCGCCCTGACGCCTCTGGGCGGCAGCGGCGACGAAAACGCCGGCTACAAGGGCTACGGCTACGCTACGGTGGTGGAGATTCTTTCCGCTGCCCTGCAGCAGGGCTGGTTTCTTAAAATGCTTTGCGGTTTCGACGCGGAGGGCAAAAAAATTCCCTATCACCTGGGACATTTTTTTATCGCCATTAATATTTCATTTTTTGTCGATCTGGACAAATTCAAAAAAACCACCGGAGACATTCTGCGCGAACTGCGGGCATCGGCGAAGATGCCGGGCCATGACCGGATCTACACCGCCGGCGAAAAGGAATACCTCGCTTGGCTTTCCCGGAAGGAAACGGGAGTTCCCCTGAATGAAAAAATTCAAAAAACCCTCAAGGCCCTCAGGGAAGAGTACAAATTGGATCATTACCAATTCAACTTTGATGTATTATAATGATAAGTGATGGACTGATTTCAAAATCAGCTATTTATCAAATAATTATCAGAGGAGAGTAATTACAATGAAAATTGATCCTGCGCTTAAAAATCTGGACGCCCTTTTTCCGGCGGATTTTTCCGAAGATCAAAGGGCCCGGGCGAAAACCCTTTTTTTTAAAAATCTTTCGGAAGATGCCCACCGTTTCTACGGCGGGAAAATGGTAACAGTTCCCAAGGCGGGCATTTTTGGTTTTAACTGGTTCAACGTCTGGTACACGCCCGGCGTGTCCCGAATTTCCACGGATATCCGGGATGACAATGACGTGTCCTTTGCCCTTTCCAACCGGGGCAACCTGGTGGCCGTCGTTTCGGACTCCACCCGCGTTCTGGGCGATGGCGACTGTACGCCTCCGGGAGGGCTGGGCGTTATGGAAGGCAAGGCCATGCTGATGAAGTACCTGGGCGGCGTTGACGCGGTTCCCCTCTGCGTCGATTCCCGGGGCCCTGACGGAAAACACCAGCCCGAAAAGATCATTGAATTCGTCAAGATGGTTCAACATTCCTTCGGCGCCATCAATCTGGAAGATATAAGCCAGCCCAACTGTTTCAGGGTACTGGATGAACTCCGCGAGGTCTGCGATATTCCTGTCTGGCATGACGACGCCCAGGGAACGGCCTGCATTACCCTGGCCGGTCTTGTCAACGCCCTCAAACTTGCGGGCAAAAAAATAGGCGAAGCCAAAATTGTGCTCATGGGCGCCGGCGCTTCCAATACCACCATCGCCCGGCTCATACTTGCCGACGGCGGCGATCCGGCAAAAATGGTTGTCTTTGACACCAAGGGCAGTCTTCATCCTGGCCGCGAGGACATCAAGGCTGACAGGCGGAATTACCGGAAGTGGGAACTCTGCGAACGGACAAACCCCGGCCGCGTTCCAGCCATACCCGACGCGCTTAAGGGCGCCGACGTGCTTATCGCCCTTTCAACGCCCGGTCCCGATACGGTAAAGAAGGAATGGGTCGCATCAATGGCAGACAGGGCCATCGTTTTTGTCTGCGCAAACCCGGTGCCCGAGATTTGGCCCTATGCCGCCAAAGAAGCGGGCGCCTTTATTGTAGCCACCGGCCGGGGCGACTTCCCCAATCAGGTGAATAATTCCGTCTGCTTCCCCGGCATTTTGAAGGGCGCCCTCCTTGTACGGGCCAGGAAGATCACCGACGGCATGGCCATTCGCTGCGCCCATTCCATTGCCGAATTTTCCGAGAACCGGGGCATCAGCCCGGACAATATCGTAGCCACCATGGAAGAGACCGAGGTCTTTGCCAGGGAAGCGGCCGATGTCGCCCGGCAGGCGATCAGCGAAGGCGTTGCCCGCGTTGAGCTTTCATGGGATGAAGTGTACAACAGGGCCAAGGCCGATATTGCCGCAGCCCGGGCACTGGTGGAGGACATGCGGAAACTCGGCCATGTCAAGGAACCGCCGGCCGAAATGCTGGAATCCGCCCTCGCAAAAGCTGTCGAGGCTGTTAAGTAGTGTCTATTGAGTCAATTTCAAATTTTGATATTTTGAAACCGCCTCTATAAAAGGAGTGATTCTATGGCCAAATATGTTCTCGCCCTGGATCAGGGTACTACCAGTTCCCGGGCAATTCTTTTTGATCACGGGCAGAACATCGTGGCAATGGAGCAGATGGAGTTTGCCCAGATCTATCCCAGGGAAGGATGGGTCGAGCATGATCCGATGGCAATCTATTCTTCACAGTACGCGGTGATGATGGAACTTATCACAAAGTACAATATACGGATAGAAGATATTGCCGCCGTCGGCATTGCCAACCAGAGGGAAACGACCATACTCTGGGATAAAAAAACCGGGCAGCCGGTTTACAACGCCATTGTCTGGCAGTGCCGCCGTACATCGGGCATTGTGGATTCCCTTGTCGGGCAGGGCCTTGGCGATTACATAAAAAAGACCACCGGCTTGGTACCGGACGCGTACTTTTCGGGTACCAAGATCAAGTGGATCCTCGATCATGTGGAGGGCGCGAGGGAGCGGGCGAAGAGGGGCGAGGTGCTTTTCGGTACCGTGGATACCTGGCTTATCTGGAAGCTGTCGGGCGGAGCGGTTCATGTGACCGATTATACCAACGCCAGCCGCACCATGATCTTCGACATTCACAAACTCAGGTGGGATGAAAAACTGCTCGATGCCCTGGACATACCGGCCGCGTGCCTTCCCGAAGTAAAACCTTCAAGCGCGGTCTACGGCAAGGTCAACATCCAGGGGCGGGAGATTCCCGTTTCCGGTGACGCCGGGGATCAGCAGGCGGCGCTCTTTGGCCAGTGCTGCTTTGAAAAGGGAGAGGCGAAGAACACCTACGGTACGGGCTGCTTCCTCCTTATGAACACCGGCCGGGAAGCGGCGGAAAGCAAAAACGGACTCATTACCACCATTGCCGCGGGCCTTTCCGAAGAAGTCCAGTACGCCCTTGAAGGTTCCGTCTTTGTGGGCGGCGCCGTTATGCAGTGGCTCCGGGACGAGCTGCGCTTCATCACCGAAAGTCCCGACGCGGAATACTACGCCGGCAAGGTGGGCGACACCGGCGGCGTCTACCTGGTACCGGCCTTTACCGGCCTCGGCGCGCCCTACTGGGACATGTACGCCCGGGGCTGCATCGTGGGAATCACCCGCGGAACAAAGCGCTACCACATCATCCGCGCCGCCGAGGAATCCATTGCCTACCAGGTGCTTGATCTTGTCCGCGCCATGGAAAAGGACACCGGCGCAAGAATTGCCGAACTCAGGGTGGACGGCGGCGCCAGCAGGGACGGATTCCTTTTGCAGTTTCAGGCGGATATTTTGGGCAGCGACATACTCCGTCCCGTGGTACGCGAAACCACGGCCCTTGGCGCGGCCTGCCTCGCGGGCATTGCCGTCGGTTTCTGGAAGGGCACCGGCGAAGTGAAAAGCCGCTGGCAGCGCGACGCGGTTTTTTCCCCCGGCATGGACCCGGAAAAACGGGAAAACCTTATCGCCGGCTGGCACAGGGCCGTGGGCCGCAGCCGCGGCTGGGCCGCCGCCGGGGACTGAGCCTTTTTCGCGGCAATTTTCCGTAATTGCCAAAACAACCGCCACGGCGCCCGGGTATTTCCGTTTGTCCTCATGCCTCTATTTTTTAAGGAAGTTTGTCCATAATGTGTCTACATTATGGACAAACACTAGACTTGTTCAATAACCCGGTTGGTTATTTGGGAACCTGCGGTTCCCTTGCAAGTCTTGCAATTTCTCGCCAACGAACCTTCGGTTCGAAGGCTGCGAAATTGCGGTAATTTTAGCGGTTGTTGTTCAAAAACTGAAGTTTTTAAACAACTCTATTATTTAATCAGGATAAATTCCACCCTTCTGTTTTTCCACCAGTTGTCGTGATCCTCCCAGCGGATGACCGGCCGCGAGCCGCCCATTCCGGCCGAGGAGAGCCGTCCCCGGCTGACGCCGAACTCGACGAGCATATTCACTACGGCGCGGGCGCGGGATTCGCTTAAAGGCTGCAGCTCATTCCGTTCTTCCGCGTCGGTGCGCAGTACCGGATTGGCGTGTCCCTCAACCTGGACGCGGTAGTCCCGGAACTTGTTGAGGATTTCGGCAACGCGGCGCAGAACCCGGAGATTGTTGTCAACCGTTTCGGCGGGCAGGGTGTTAAAATCCGCGGCGTTCTCCCTGAATATAATCGAGGGAACCTGTATGCGCAGGCGATCCCCGTCCCGTATCACCAGTACGTCTACGCCTATCTTCGCCTCAAGGACGTTGCTGTTACCCAGAACATCGGCCGCCCTGTAGGTAACCGGATAGTCCGTGGCCGCCTGTACCAGTTCGCCTTTGTTGCTCCGGCCGTCCCAGGCAAGCCGTTCCGCGGGGCTGCCCCGGCCTTCGGTACGGTAGAAGAGGGGATAGGGCGGCCGGGGTTCACGGATTTCCAGACTCCAGTTCGCTATGGGCGAGGCGTCCTCCGCGCCAAGGCTTATGACAAGCTCGTCATCAATACCGTCGTTGTCCGGGCTGAAATATTCAGGCTGATGACCGAACGAAAGCACGGGGCCGGACACGTCAACCGTAATGGGCGGGGCCGTTGCCGCCGCCAGGTCCCCCTTGGTGTAATGTACCGTCAGGGCGGGGGTGTAGCGTCCTTCCCTGAGGGCGCCGTTTTCGGCAAGGCCGTTCCAGCC
This sequence comes from Treponema sp., assembly GCA_031276615.1. Taxonomy (GTDB): domain Bacteria; phylum Spirochaetota; class Spirochaetia; order Treponematales; family Breznakiellaceae; genus JAISAK01. The sequence continues at coordinate 5,721 of JAISND010000072.1, forward strand.
GATGGAAGCGGGCGGAGGAGCGATCCGCGCCGCGCCTGCCGCCGTACCGCCGCCCGTGCCCTGCGCCGCGGGGCCGAAGCTCCGCAGCACCGTTCCCGAATCATCCCTAAGCTCAAGGCTCCAGTTCTCTATGCCGTCCTGGGGGGAGAGCATGATGCCGAAGCGCGCGAGATCGGCTGTTTCGCCGGTTTTGGGGGCTATCGCCGCCGTTGAAGAGGTAAGAATAACCCGCGGTATCCGCGCGTCAAGATTTATATTGGCGATACTCTTTTTGGCGCTGTTCCCCGCCGCGTCGGTGGATTGCAGGGTAAACTGGTAGTTCCCGTCGGGGCTGCTGTTTCCCGCCTGATCCGTGCCGTCCCAGACAATTGA
>JAISND010000118.1 GCA_031276615.1 Treponema sp.
ACGAAAACTCCAGAGCGACAGCTCGGCGTACCGTTTTTCGGGAGCCGTCATTTCCCGCAATGATGAGGAGGTAACGGTACTGAACAAGGCGTCCATCAGCAACGGCAACAATTCCGAATCTTTTTGGTCTTTGGACGCCTCCCGGGTGTGGCTTCTTCCCGGATCCGACTTCGCCGTATTTAACGCGGTACTCAAGGTAGGGGAAATTCCGGTTATGTATATTCCCTTTTTCTATTATCCCGCCGACGAAGTCATCTTTCATCCGGTAATCGGCTTTCAGACAAGGGAAGGGTCCTTTATACAGACCAGCACCTATATTCTGGGAAGGCCGAAGGCTGATCCCGCCAGCCAGAGTTCCCTTGCCAGGATACTGGGGAATTCGAACGACATGGAGAAAATCCGGCACGGTATCTTTCTGCGAAGTACCGGCAAGAAATCCAAAAAGCCGGAAACGGCAACCCTCAAGGCAATCGTTGATTATTATACCAATCTGGGCGCCTATCTTGGCATGGACCTCAATACGCCGAAATTCGGAATTCTCAACACCACGGACACCAGCCTTGGCTTCGGATTCACCAGAACCATTATCAGGGACTCCGCGGGGAACTACACGCCCTTTATCCCTTCTGATTCCACGCCCGTTACGTATGACGGATCAAGCGACTGGAACAAGTCGAACCTTTTTTCCAGCGAGGTTCCCTTTCGGTATCGTTTCAAGACGGGAAGCTCCATCAGCGGAAAATACGGCAACCTTACCTGGAATTTTCCCTATTATTCGGACCCCTGGGTGGATCGCGATTTTGTCACCAACCGGGCCGAAGAGATGGACTGGGTACACATGATCCAGCAGGGCGCGGCAGTGGAGGAAACCGAAACCACGGAGACCAATATCGGCGTCTATCAGTGGCAGCTTACGGGGCATCTCAATCCGTCATTCCCCGGCCTGGCGCCCTATATTTCGAGCGTCTCCCTTTCAAGTTTTTCAAGTACCGTCGCTTTCAAGACGCGGAATCTGAGGGCGGATCTCACCGGCAACAAACACCCCTCCTATTATTATAATTTTTCTCCAAGCCGGGGCTTCTTCTATCCCGACACGGTCACCCTCTATTCGCTGACCGGGGCAATTGCGGGAACGCCCTTTGCCCTGGGCGGCGATCAGGCGGCCCCGGCAGCTCAGCCCGATTCCGCCGCGCAGGGCGCCGAAGAACAGCAGGATCCCTTCAGAAACATCGGTGTGCCGCGGGCCCCCTGGGAGAAGGCCGCCGGGGAACAGGACGAAAAAAAAACCGAAACGGACAAACTTGTCCCTCCCGTTCTGGGACAGCGCTTTGACATGCCCCGGAGGGGGACAACGCGCTTCAGCATTGATTACCGAATTTCACCTACCAGCGCTTCGGAGCTTCAGTTCAGATCTTCCGAGACCAACTGGAGCGAATACAGCGACATCGACTGGAGCGAGGTTTCATCAATACTTTCCACCGTCGGCGGAGACGCCAGTACCACCTTCAACCTGAATCATTCCGAGGGCCTTTATTCCAACGCCTTTACTTTTTCAGGCAACGGTACCTGGAGGCAGTACGCTTATATGAATGAGGAATCGGAAACCTATACCACGACGCCGGCTTCGGGCATTCCCGACGAGGCAAAAATAAACGAAGCCCGCAGGCAGCAGTACAGCCAGTCCTTTTTTACCACCTCCTACGGCTACACCGGCACGGTACGGCCCCTGTATCGCAACAGCGTATGGGGACAGTCAAATTTGCAGTACAGCCTCAACGGGCTTATCGCGAAGTCGAATTTTACCGGGACAGGGGAAGATCCCGAATGGGAGATTGAGTACGGGGATTGGGACAAAGAAAAACTCAGTACCCATCAATTCGCGGCAAACCTGGCGGCCTCGGTCATGGAGAAGCAGCAGAATTTTACCCTTAGCGCGGACCTGCCGCCCAAGGAACCTTCCATTTCGGGGAACGCCACTTTCCGGGTCTGGCTTACCGAAACCAACGCCCACATGCGGATTATGAATCCGGGGGAAGAGGACAAACGGAAATTTGAGCCCTTCTATTCGACCGAAACCATACGGTTCGGAGACTGGGGTTCCCTGGTGCATTATATGGTGCTTGATTCGGAACTCAAGGAATTTACCACCATTACCTCCACGCTTAGCCTCTTTGGCCTTTCCGCCGCCTATACGGCTACCCGTATCCAGGGTTACGAGCTTGACCCGAAACTTGGCTGGGTTCAGAAAACGGGCGATCCGGGCCTTAAATCCCGGGATTTTACCCTGAGCTTTTCAAGGACTTTCAGCAAACAGGAACTCTGGAAAAAGCGGCTGGGCTTTTCAGTCAACGTCAACAGCCGGCTTTTTTTCGATCTCCAGCGTTATACCAATTCCAGTTTCAGCCTGACTCTGGGTTTCACCCTGTTAATCAATAATTTCATCGATCTGTCCTTTTCAGCCACCTCGGAAAACGCGGTTATTTTCCGCTATTTCAAGGACCTGCCCGCGTTCGACGATCTTCCCGTAGAGCTTCCCGAAGGAGAGCAGAACAACTTTTTCATCGATCTGGCCAATTCCTTCCGTTTCGATGATGAAAACAGGCGGAGAAGCTCCGGTTTTAAAATGAAAAATTTCCGTCTCGCGGCAACCCATCACCTTGGAGACTGGAACGCCATTTTGGGCGTTACCTTGTCCCCGTACCGGCCCACGGATTCCATGCAGTACCAGGTCAACAGTGAAATATCCTTTGTTGTCCAGTGGGTACCCATCACCGAAATCAAGTCGGATATCAGTTACAACAAGAAAAACGACGAATGGATTGTAAAATGAACCTTCATGGTATCACGCCTATGGCGTCTGCCCCGGCCCTTGACTAGTCCGCGGGGGGGGCTATAGACTCTTGTTTAGAGGCGCAATTGGAGGACAGCATAACTATAGTTCTGGACAGTCATGAACTGCTGTCCGGAATCTGCGGCGCAAATGACGGAAACCTGAAAGTAATTGAAGGTTCCCTGGGGGGACGCATAGCCGCCAGGGGCAATGAAATCCGTCTTGAAGGGGTTGATGAAGCCGGTCTCCGGCGGTTTAAGAAAATGATGGACGATCTAATCGCGGTGGTCAGGGAAGGGGATTCGCCTTCGCCGGACTATATCCGTGCTTTGGCCGGAACCCTTGTTCCGCCTGCCGGAGGGGATACCCCGGACGCGGAGAATCCCGGCGCGGGAGACGCTTCCGGCCCGGCCGTACCGGTTCCCGCCGGAGAAGCGCCGGAGAGCCTCCGGGACGCGATGATACAGATTCCCCACGGCTTTCAGCGGGTCTATCCCCGTTCGGGGAACCAGGCGGCCTACATATACGGCATGCGTTCCTGCGACATAAGTTTCTGCGTCGGTCCCGCGGGAACCGGAAAAACCTACCTTGCCATCGCGGAGGCCCTGCGCCTGGTGCTCTCCAAAAAAATGCGGAAACTGGTGCTTACCCGGCCGGTGGTCGAAGCCGGCGAAAGCCTCGGTTTCCTCCCCGGCGATCTTGCCCAGAAAATTAATCCCTATCTACGGCCCCTCTATGACGCCATGGAATCGCTTGTTCCCTTTGAGGTGATCCGCCGGATGGAGGAAAGCAGGGCCATAGAGATAGCGCCCCTGGCTTATATGCGGGGGCGCAGCCTCAATGACAGCGCGGTCATTCTTGACGAAGCGCAGAATACGACGAAAGAACAGATGAAGATGTTCCTGACGCGGATAGGCCGGGGCGCGCGGGCCGTGATTACCGGCGACGCCACCCAGATAGATCTTCCCGGAAGGACGGATTCGGGACTGCTCCACGCCATCAAAATTCTCAAAGGATTGGACGGAATCCATTTTGCCTTCCTCCATACCGCCGATGTGGTGCGTAATCCCCTCATCAAAAAAATAATACAGGCTTACGATGAAAAAGACGTTTAACCTTTTAACCGGAAACTTCCTGAATTCCCTGCGCGGAATTTTAAACCTGGGCCGCGCCCGGCTGGGCCCCGGCCTGTGCAGCGCCGCCGCTTTTATCGTCACCACCGTTGTCGTCATAACCAACATGAACTCCGGCGCCGGCGGGACGGGGAACCTGCGGGATTTTGAGACCGGCAAGGTGGCGGATCGCGATGTTGTCGCCGGCCAGCCGGTGTCTTATGTTGACACGGAAGCGACCCGGCTGCGCATGGAGGCCCAGGAACATCTGGTGCCGGCGGTGTTCCGTTTTTCCGTTTCCGCCGGGGCGGATGCCCGCAATTCATGGAACGCCTTCTGCAACCTTGCCGGCGAAAGCCTGAAGGAAGGCGCTTCGGTCGGCGCGGCGCGTCTCGCGGTACAGGCCAAATATCCGGCGTATTTTTCCGCCGACGCGCTGAACGCTTTTCTCGGCGCCGGGGACAGGGAAGAATTCAGGGACTGCGGGCTGAAGGTTCTTGACCATATTATGGAGAAAGGCGTTTTTGCCCTCAACAGCGCCGAGCTGCATAATTACAACCCGGACGTGGCGGAAGTCCTCTCTTCCTCGGCTTCCCGATCCGAAAGGGAGAAGGTATCCTACAGCAGCGTCATTACGAAAGACAGGGCCGGCGAAGCGGTCAGGCGCTATGTCGCCGGGGAAGATTTTCCCGTTTCCTTTTCCGGCATCGCCGCGGATATGCTTGTCCCCTTTATTTCCGAAAACGTGTTTTTTTCGCCCAACGATACAAGAATGCGCATAACGGAAGTAAGGAAACAGCTTGAGCCGGTGGTCAAGTACATTGAAAAGGGCAAGAGGATTATCCGGAAGGGTTTTATCATTACCGAGGAAGACATGCGGGAACTGCGGGCCCTTAACACGTCCCTTCCCGGAAGGGATCCCCGCAGCGTGGCCGGTCTTGTCATTTTACAGATCTTCATCTACGCGCTCTTTATCTTTCTGAAGGGCCGCATGATTATCGGAAGGGAACTCGAAAACAGCGAGAGTTACCTTCTTTCCACCCTGGCCTGCCTGTACCTTTCCGGGGCGGTTCTGGCAAGGAGCCTGCTTCCGGCGGTTGAAAACCTTCCCACTTCCATTATAATGCCCACCGCGCTTGTGATAATGCTGCCGGCTATTCTCATCGGCCCCCGTCTTGCCCTTGTCCTCGCAATGGCCCTTCCCCTGGGCGCGTATCTTTCGGGCGCCTTTGATATGTACGCTTACTTCTTCGCCCTGGTTTCGGGCGTTGTCGCCTCTACCGTTCTTAACGACGCCGAAAAGCGCATGGACCTTATCAAGGCGGGCGGTATTATCGCCGTATTCAACTGTATCGCCGCCCTCGTTATTCTCCTTATGCGCCACGCGAGTCCCGTTTCCTATCCCGCGCTGCTTTTCTGGTCGGCCTTCAACGGAATCGTATCGGGCATGCTCGTTCTCGGTTTCCTGCCGCCCCTGGAACATGCCCTCAACGCGGCCACCGGCTTCAGGCTTATGGAGCTTTCCGACCTCAACGCTCCGATCCTGAAAAAACTTTTTACCGCCGCGCCGGGAACCTACAGCCATTCGATTATGGTGGCCAACCTTGCCGAGCAGGCCTGTCAGGACATCGGCGCCAACGCGCTTCTCGCGCGGGTAGGGGCCTATTACCACGATCTGGGCAAAATGGAGAACCCCGCTTACTTTGTGGAAAACCAGACCGATCATAACAAACACGACGATATCAATCCCCGGCTTTCCGCCACGGTGATCCGCAGCCATGTAAAGCTCGGCGTGGAAAAGGCGCGGAGTCTGGGGCTTCCCCGCGCGGTCATAAACATTATCGCGGAACACCACGGCAACTCCCTTATCACCTGGTTCTACAACAAGGCCCTTCAGCAGGAAGGTTCCGATGTCCAGCAGAAAAACCAGGTCAACATGGACGATTTTGCCTACCCCGGCGTTCCGCCCCGTTCGCGGGAATCGGCGGTGGTGATGCTTGCCGACGTGACCGAAGCCGCGGTGCGTACCCTGAGCAAACCGACGGCCGCGAAGATGGAGAAATTTATCCAGGAGCTTTTTGACGCCAAGGTAAAGCACGGGCAGCTTTCCCAGTCGGACCTCAGCTTCCGCGAACTTGAGACCATCAAAAACGCCTTTGTCCGGGTACTCGCGGGTTATTATCATTCGCGGATCGAGTATCCCAGGCTCAGGGAAGACGGCGTCGGGGATGACGCTTCCGCTGAAGAATCCGTTGAAAGAAAAACGGCCGGGGAAGGGGCGGACAGGGAAGCGGGAAAGGGAGCGGCCGCGAAAGCCATTGTCCCGGCCGTAAAGAGCAGCCCCGCATGAACCGGGTGGAGATTAACGCCGAAGGCGCGGAGCCTCCCCCGTGGAGCGGTTCCCTGGAGGCCTTTGCCCTCAAGGTTCTGGATTTTATCGGCAGGGACAACTGGGACCTCTCGGTGTTTCTCTGCGGCGACGAAACGATTAAAACCCTCAACAGCCGGTACCGCGGCAGGGACGAAGCCACCGATGTCCTCTCCTTTGAAATGGGCGCGGAGACGGCGGCCGGGGACGGGGAACTCCGCTATCTTCCGGGCGACATCGTGATTTCCCTGGAGACGCTCCGCGAAAACGCGCGCTGTTTTGAAACAGGCGAGGATGAGGAGTTACGCCGGCTTCTCATTCATGGTATCCTTCATCTTGACGGAATGGATCACGATTCTAACGATAAAAACGAACCCATGCTGAAATTACAGGAGAATCTTTTGGAGCGGTTAAAAGGCGAGCGTGTTCTGCCTTTTGAGGAAGGGGAACGGTGAAAAACCCCTTCGCGAATTTCTTCAAAAAGAACGACGGGGAGAACGCGGTGAAAACCCAGTCCCGGATAAACCCCAGGACCATCAAGTCCCTTGAAGAGGACCAGCGGGAGATGATCCGGGGGGTGGTTGAGCTTTCGGGCACCACCGTCAAGGGAGTCATGGTTCCCCGGACGGATACGGTGTTTCTTTCCGCGGACGCTTCCAAAGAGGAGCTTCTGGCGCGCATGGCCGAAAACGAACATTCCCGGTTTCCCGTGTACCAGGAGACCATCGACAATGTCATCGGAATTCTTTACGTCAAGGATGTGCTCAAAAACCTTGTCCGCGGCGATCCCTTTGACGTAAAGGCCCTGCTCCGGAAGCCCTTCTTCGTGCCCGTTTCAAAACACATCGACGACCTTCTGCGGGAACTGCGCCGCCGCCGGGTACATATCGCCGTTGTGGTGGATGAGTACGGCGGCGTATCGGGCATTGTCTGCATGGAAGATATTATCGAAGAAATCGTCGGCGATATACAGGATGAATTCGATCACGAGACCGAGGACATGGTCCGCCTTGCCGAAGGCATCTGGCTCTGTGACGGCAGGGTGAACCTTGAGGACCTGGCCGAAGAAACGGGCCTTGAGCTTCCGGTTGACGATTTTGATACCCTTGGGGGCTTTGTGTTTGATCTCTTCGGGAAAATCCCCGTACGCTACGAAAAGGTTGTGTACCGGGACACTGATTTTATTATTCAGGAAATGGACGGACACAAGATCAATTCGGTAAAGATCGTCATGAACAGGGGAAGCCCCGAAAAACCCGGTTAGG
>JAISND010000119.1 GCA_031276615.1 Treponema sp.
CGCATCTATACGGTTAGTGAAAAAACCGGTGAAATTGTCGGCTGCGTCAATGTTCTGGACAGCGAAGACATTATGTGCATCACCAGCCAGGGCAAGTCCATCAAGATCAGGGTTGATACCGTCCCGGTGATGGGCCGCACCGCCCGGGGCGTGCGCATTCTCAGCATAGACAGGCCCGACTTTGTCATCGGCGTAGACCGCATTGTACAGGAGGATGAAGCCTCCGGAAAGAAACCCGGCGGCGCGGCCGCGGGAAGCGGCGCGGGAGATGCCGGGCAGACGGCGTTGTTCGATCCGGCCGAAGATGAAAAAACCCCGGACAGCGGTAATGACGCGGCCGGGGACAGCGTTGATGACGATACCGGCGAAGATTCCGCCGGGGAAGAAGAAAACCTCTAAAGGCGGTTTACGGGCTCAGGGCGTTTTCGACCGCTTTCAAAATGGCCTTGCTGCTGCCCGTAGCGCCGCTTACCACATCAACTTCCAGGCTTTGGGCTTCAATGATCGCGGGCACAATGGTTTCCGCCTTTTTCCCGCGGCTGTTGAAGTGCTCGATGATTTGTATGGAACTTATAGCCTGGTTCCGTACCGTTACATCCAGGCTTACCCGTACCGGCCCAACCCTGGAATTGCCGCGGTAGGTTCCGTCCGCGACCGCGCCGAGTTCGGGATTATTAATCGTAATGGCGGCAAGATCCACGCAGGCTGCCGGAATGAACAGGCCGGCCAAAAGAAAAAACAATAAATATTTCTGTTTCATAATTTGTAATTTATGCCATTTTATGCGGAATGGCAAGCGCCTTGTAAACGCCGGGCAGGATAATACAAGATACCGGACAATCCGCGGATTAGACCGTTGATCCGAAGCGCCTGTGACCTTAAAGTTTCACCCTTCCCCTGAAGCTCCGTGAAAGCGTCAGGCGGTCGGTGTATTCAAGATCGCCGCCAACGGGAAGGCCCGAGGCGAGGCGGGTTATTTCAACCGGAAAATCCCTGAGTATTTTTTGCAGATACAGGGCGGTGGTATCGCCTTCAACCGTGGGGTTGAGGGCGAGGATGAGTTCTGTTACCCTGTCCCTGCGGAGGCGGGAGACAAGCTGGTTTATGGAAAGGTTGTCCGGCCCCATGCCTTCAAGGGGCGCGATGAGTCCGCCCAGTACGTGAAAGAGACCGTGGAATTCGCGGGCCTCCTCGATAATGCGTATGTCCTGGGCGCGTTCGACAACGCAGATAACCGAATGATCCCGGCCGGGGTCCGAGCAGATGGGACAGGGGTCGGTTTCCGTAAAGCTGCCGCAGTTACTGCAGCGGCGGATTGTCCGGTGCAGACCGGCAAGCTCCTCGGCAAGGGTGCGGGCATAGGAAGGATCGCCGTCGAGGATATGATAGGTCATGCGGCCGGCGCTCTTTTTCCCCACCCCGGGAAGCCTGGAAAACAGCGTCACCAGACGGTCAAGGGCATTGGGGCCGCCGTTCCCGTCAAGACTCATGAAAGCCCCGGAAAGCCACCGGGAAAGCCGGGTATGCCCGAAAGACCCGCAATTCCAAGGCTCCCCGCCATAGCGCCCATCTCGCGGCCAATCGCTTCCCTGACTTTTTCGAGGGCGCTGGTAAAGGCGGCCATGATGAGGTCCTGGAGCATTTCCGTGTCTCCGCCTTCCAGCGCTTCCGGCGCGATCCTTACATCAGTGACTTCGATTTTTCCGTTCAGGTCTATCTCTACCATGCCGCCGCCCGAAGATCCGGTGGCGTTTATGGAACCAAGTTTTTCCTGAAGGGCGCCCATCTGTTCCTGTATCTTTTGAGCGTTTTTTAAAATGTCAAAGGGATTGATATTCATATCGACTCCGGTTCGGGACGCCTCATTTAATCAAGACGCCGGGAATAATCCGCAGCACCCGCTTTACTTCGGGCTCCGTACCTTTATCCTCCGTGTACTCCGTATTTTCAAACCCGGCGCTTTCTTCCGCCGGCGTTTCCCCGTTTTCCCCCGTACCCTGATTGAGATGACTCCAAAAGGGAACATCCTCATCCTCTGCGCCGCCGGTCACGTCAACAGGGCCGTTATACGCATCAAATTCGTCAGGGCCGCTTCCCCCGGATTTTGCGGCGATCATGCGCCTGAAATCTTCCGACAGGGAACCGCTGCCGAAGGGCCTTCGATAATCTGCCACGCCGCGGCCGGATTCGGCCGGGGAAGCGCCGTCGGCCCTGTCCGCGTCATTTTCCTCAGCCTGCGTATTGTCCGCGGTTTGCGCGGTTTCGGCCCGCGTGTTCCCCGCGGCCCGGTCATGCGTTTCGGGACCGGCGGAAGTTTCCGTAACTCCGGAGGCCCCTTCAGCTAAAGGGCGGAACGCCCCCCGGCTGTTTTGGGAATCCGGTCTGCCCCCCGGAACCGTCCCGCTTTCGCCGTCCGGCAAGGCCGTTCCGCCGTACAGGGCCTGCCGCGCGCCGTCCAGGGCGGCCTTGAGTTCCGGCGGGGAAACCCATCGGCCCAGCCATGAGAGTTTGGAAATCGTGGTTTCAAGATCAAAGCGGGGCGACACCGAATAGCGGATGTCGCGGTAACAGGCAAGGAGCAGATCCAGGGCCTGCTCAAGCCGGATGGAATCAAAAGCCTGAAGAACTTTTTCGGAGAAAAGTTTCGGGCTGTAGCCCAGAAGGGATTCCCTGGTGATTCCGTTTTTGAGAAGCAGGAGGCTGCGGTAATAACCGGCAAGATCGATGATGCATTGCTCAATGGCGACTCCGGAATTGAGAATTTCGTCGATCTGCGCGAAAGCGGCCGGGGTGTCATTGGCGGCGCAGGCTTCCGCCAGGACGTTGAGTTTTTCGAGGCCCACCAGACCAAGTTTTTCACGGATAAGATCCTCGCGGATACGTCCGCCGGAAAAAGAGGCAACCTGATCGAAAAGGGTAAAGGCGTCCCGAAGACTCCCGGTGGATTCCCGGGCAATCCAGAACAGCGCCTCGTCCTCCGCCTGTATTCCCGTCTCGGCGCAGATTTTTTTCAGAATAACCTGAATCGTTTCAACGGGAATAAGCCTGAAACTGAACTGCTGGCAGCGGCTTTTGATGGTGGCCGGAACCTTGTGCAGCTCGGTGGTCGCAAAAATGAATATGATGTAGGGCGGAGGCTCCTCAATGGTTTTAAGCAGCGCGTTGAAGGCGCTGTTGGAAAGCATGTGCACTTCGTCGATGATGTAAACCTTGTAATGTCCCGATTGCGGCGGGAAAAGCACCTCGTCCTTAATCCGGCGGACATCGTTGACCGAGGTATTCGAGGCCCCGTCAATTTCGATGAGGTCCATGTTGGCGCCCTGGCTGATCGCCCTGCAGTTATCGCAGACCCCGCAGGGCACGGCGGTAGGCCCCTTTTCACAGTTCAGGGAACGGGCAAGGATACGGGCGGCGCTGGTTTTGCCGCAGCCCCGGGGCCCGGAAAAGAGGTAGGCGTGGGCAATCCGCCC
>JAISND010000140.1 GCA_031276615.1 Treponema sp.
CGGAAAACCCTCCGATCCGGTTCCCTTTATGGAGAATTGCCGTACCGGCGCCCTTCCAAGTGGTCTCCGTTACTACATTCTTGAAAATTCCCTGCCGGCCGGCCGGGCTTACCTGACTCTGGCCGTAAAAGCCGGGTCGGTTCTCGAAACCGATGACGAGCAGGGTTTGGCTCATTTTGTCGAACACATGGCCTTTAACGGTACAACCCGCTTCCCAGAAGCGGAACTGATAAACTACCTCCGTTCCCTGGGCATGCGTTTCGGCCCCGAAGTCAACGCCTACACCACCTACGATGAAACGGTTTTCGGCATAGAGGTACCGGTTGAAGCCGGCGCCGACGGAAAGAAACGCATCCCCGATACGGCTTTGGCTGTCCTGGACGACTGGACCCGGGCCATCACCTTTGCCCCCCGGGATGTGGATGACGAGCGGGCGGTAATTATGGAAGAGTACCGCGCCTGGCTGGGGGCAATGGAAAGAATCAGCCGGAAAATATTCCCCTTGATTTTTGAGGGTTCCCCCTATGCCAGCCGTTTCCCCATAGGCGTTCCCGAAATCATCGAAAACGCCCCGGCCTCAAGGCTCGAAGGCTTTTACCGGAAGTGGTACCAGGCGGACAATATGGCCATTATCCTGGTAGGGGACTTTGACGGCGCGGCGCTGGAATCTTCCCTTGAGCGGCATTTCGGCATACCAAAACCGGCAAACGCCGTTAACCGGCCCGCGTATGATCTTCCCGCCCCGAAAAGGGGAAGCGTCAAAAGCCTCATCCTTACCGATCCCGAGCTTACCGCCACCCGCATTGATTTGTATTTCAAGCGCGGGCGGGAAAAACCCCGGGGCGATGTGGCCGGGTTCCGGAACCAGCTTGTCGACATACTTGTCGATAGCATGCTGGGTCTCCGTTTTGAAGAAGCGATAATGAAGAGCGAAACCCCCTATATCGGCGCGGATGCGGGGAATGTACGTTACGGCGCTTCTTCCCGTTTTTACGTCATGGTGGCCCTGGCAAAATCGGGGGCCGCCGAAGCCTGCCTTGCCGAACTGCTCCGCGAAAAAGAATCCATGTTCCGGTACGGTTTTACCGGGGAGGAACTCTCCCTTGCCCGGAATTCCCTGATTTCCCGCCTGCAGCGCGCGGTCTCCGAAGAAGACCGGCAGGAATCAGGCGATCATGTCGGCAGCATTGTCAATTATTACCTTAACGGCGGAACCCTCGCCGATGCTGAATGGGAACTTCAGGCGGCGCAGCAGCTTCTTCCCCATATCGGAGTCAGGGAAATAGCCGCCGCCGTAAAGGACTACTTCAATCCCGGCGATCTTCGGGTCTTTATCAGCGCCCCGGAGGCGGAAAAAGAAAATCTTCCCTCGGAAGGGCGCATCAGGCAGTTGGTTGAGGAAAGCTCAAAAATGAAGATTGCCCCGCCGGAAACGGCCGCGGTGGAGGGCGAGCTTCTTCCGTTTATTCCCGAGGGCGGCCGGATCACGGAGGAAACCCTGGACAGCGAGAGCGGCGCGGCCATTCTGAAGCTCGGCAACGGGGCGCGGGTTATTCTCAGGGAAACCAAAAACCGCAACAATGAAATTATCCTCCAGGCAATGGCCCGCGGCGGCTCTACCAGCGTTCCCCTTGAGGACGACGTTTCGGCGGATCTCGCGGCCGAGATGCTCTCCGTCTCCGGCCTTGGCCCCTATCCAAGACAGGAGCTGATAAAAAAAATTGCCGGCAAGCAGGTATCCTTTTCCATCTGGATTTCGGATTACTACCGCGGGCTGCAGGGTTCCGCCACCACCGGAGATCTCAAAACCCTTTTTGAGATGATCTATCTGGGCTTTACCGAGCCGCGCATCGATCCGGAGGCGGTCAGGGTAATGCTGGAGCAGTACCGGACATCCCTTGCCCTGCGCGGTGAAGATCCCGATACGGTTTTTTCCGACGAGATTAATAAAACCATGTACGGAAACAACCCCCATCTGAAACCTCTGGAACTTGCGGATCTGCCGAAGGCAGACATCGACAGGGCCCTCTCTATTATTAAACGGGGCATCAACCCCGCCGATTATACTTTTGTATTTACCGGGAATTTGGACGCCGGACAGATTCGCTCCTATATCGAATCCTACATTGCCTCCATTCCCCGGGGATCCGAAAACTGGAATGCCTGGACCAGCCTTAATATAACACGGCCGGGCAAAACGGAAAAAAACATTTACAGGGGAAAGGAAGAGCGCAGCCTTGTCTATATGGGCTGGTTTGCCAAACAGCCCTATACCGAGGAGCTAAGCGCCGCCGCCCAGGTTTTAAGCGAATATCTGGATATCAGAATGACGGAAGAAATCCGGGAAAAACTCGGCGGCGTTTATTCAATTTCCGTCGGGGTCTCGGCTTCGCCCGTTCCCGAGGGCGAACTTGTGATGGCCGTGTACTTTGCCTGTGATCCCAAACGGGTACAGGAACTTGGCGCGGCGGTGCAGGAATTACTGGACAAAACAGCCGGCTTGATGCCCGGCAAGGCCGCGGCGAACGGCGCGGAAATCAATCCGGATACCTTTAAAAAATCGGTGGAGGCCCTCAAAAGGGAATGGGAATCCTCGATTCAGAGCAATTCCTATATTGCCCGGAGTTACGTCAACTCGGCGGCGCTGCTGGATCTTCCCCTTTCGCGGCTTGACAAACGGCCCGCTTATTACGGCGCGGTGACTCCCGCGGATATACAGAGAATATGCGCCCAGGTTCTGCG
>JAISND010000162.1 GCA_031276615.1 Treponema sp.
GACCTCCACTCCTTTACCCCTCCCAAGGTACCTCCTTTATATCACAAATTTTTAAATGACGTTGCCCTGGCCGGGATGCCTGTCTACTTGCCCTTATCTCCTTTACCCGGTATAGTATAGAAACCGGTTTGGTTTGTCCTGATACATACACCCAGGAGCCTGTTGCACTTCGTGGATTTTTATACGATTTAGGCGCGAAGCGCAACAAACTGCTGGACAGTTACAATCGGCGATTTCCGGCATTCGCGGAATGTTCGGGAACACCTGACATCCTGCCGGAATTTCATTTTCAAGGAGGAAATGCCATGTCCGATTCGGACGGCGGCGGTAGTTTAAGCGCCTTTCGGCCTTCACCGGGCCGCAATAACACGGCGTTTCCCGTAAATGGTCAATTCCATTGAAAACCTTGTTTCGGTGATCCCGCCGGTTTAGGGTCGCGCGGATCCTTGCGGAGCTTTCCGGTTTTTCCGTGGAGAACCCTTTGCCGGAACCGCAAGGAGAACCAAAATGATTAAAATTAGAATGCAGAGTGACAAAGGGCTGGGTGAGATCGATGCCCCCGGCAAGAACTGCTGGGTAGACGCGCGCAATGTTACACAGGACGACCTGATACGGCTGGAACAGGAATACGGCATTGCCGGTGAACTCCTTACCGACATCATGGATACCGACGAGCAGGCCCGTATCGAAAAAGAAGATGAGTATACCGCCCTCATCGTGCGGCTTCCCGTGTACAACGAGGCCGCGGAGACTCCCTTCTTTACCCTGCCCCTGGGGATCATACTTTTTTCGGACAGAATCGTAACCATCTGCCAGCATTCCAGCGATGCCGTCGAGGATCTGCTCCGCAGCCGCATCCGGGGCTTCAGCCTGAAAAACAAGAGCGCCTTCGTGCTTAACCTCCTCAGCCGCGGCGCCTTTACCTTCCTGCGCTACCTCAAGGAACTCAACAAGCGTACCAACATCATAAAGGAAGAACTGCAGAGATCGATCAAAAATAACGAGCTTATCCAGCTCCTTTCCATCCAGAAGTCCCTTGTGTTTTTTACCACCAGCATAAAGAGCAACGAACTGCTGCTGGAAAAACTCCAGAAATCGCCGCTGATGCGGTTCAAGGAAGATGAAAAGGAACTGCTTGAAGATGTGGTCATCGAGAACCGGCAGGCCATTGAAATGGCGAATATCTATTCCTCGATATTAACCGGAACCATGGACGCCTTTGCCAGCGTCATTTCCAACAACCTCAACATCGTGATGAGGCGGCTGACCATCGTTTCCATTGTTCTTATGATCCCTACTTTGATATACAGTCTCTTTGGCATGAATGTCGTCCTGCCCGGAGAAAATATTGCCGGCATAGGCTGGATCATTATCACGGCAAGTTTCCTCGCCGCATCGTTAGGCGCTTTTTTTCTTAATACCAACGGAGGGTGGGAAAAGTCAAAGAACCACGGCGGGAAAAAAGGCCGGGAACGGAGAAACGGATGATCGATATTCGCAGTGATACGGTGACGAAGCCCACAGAGGCAATGCGGAAGGCCATGTTCCGGGCCGAAGTGGGAGACGATGTGTACGGCGACGATCCGACTGTCAACAGGCTGGAAGCCCTGGGCGCGGAACTTCTGGGAAAAGAAGCCGCCCTCTTTGTCCCTTCGGGCACTTTCGGAAACCAGCTTGCGCTTTTTACCTGGTGCCGCCGCGGTACCGAGGTTATACTCGGCGAGGAAAGCCACATCGTGGTGCATGAAGCCGGCGCCGCCGCGGTAATCGCCGGCGTACAGACCCGCTGCGCGCCGGCCCCGGACGGAATCCTGCGGCCCGAAGATATCCGCAGACGGCTGCGAAAGCAGGATCTCCACGCCCCGGCAACGTCCCTCATCTGCCTGGAAAACGCCCATTCGTCAGGCAGGGTTGTGCCGTTAGACGATATGGACAGGGTAAGGGCAGCCGCCGGTGAATGGGGCCTTCCGGTACACCTTGACGGCGCGCGGATCTTCAACGCCGCCGCGGCCCTGGGCTGCGGGGCAGGCGACATAGCCCGGCGCGCGGATTCCGTCATGTTCTGCCTTTCCAAGGGGCTTTGCGCCCCGGCAGGTTCCCTCCTTGCCGGCCCGAAGGATTTTGTCGGTGACGCGCGGCTCAAGCGGAAGGTGATGGGCGGCGGCATGCGGCAGGCGGGGATACTGGCCGCCGCGGGCATCATCGCCCTTACGGAACACCCCGCCTTTCTTGCGGAGGATCATGAAATGGCAAAGCTGCTCGCGAAGGGTCTTGCGGAAATTCCCGGCCTTGAACTTGATCCCGGCCCGGTTGAGATCAACATGGTTTTCTTCTCGTATCCCGCGGCCGCCGGAAACAGCGCGGGAATCGTCGAAACCTTTGCCGCGCGGGACATTCTGATCAACCCGCCGGAGCAGGGCCTCTGGCGTTTCGTCACCCACTACGGGATCAGGGAAAGGGAAGTGCGTACGATACTTGAGACGGCGGCGGAAATTTTCACCGCGGCGGGAAAACGGTAAGGACATGAACCTCTACGAAAAACGTCTTTCAAATATTTACGACTGGATGGCCCGGGAAGGAATAGCCCTGGTCATGTTCGAGGACACCGAAGGGCGGCGGGACAAAACCATACGCTGGCTTACGGGACAGCCCGGCGACGCCCTGCTCTTTCTGTCGCTGGAACGGAAATGCATGCTCGTCCCCTGGGATATCAACCTGGCAAAAGTGTACGCCGCGGCGGATATCATACTGTCTTACGGCCAATTTGACCGGATTCCCCGGAACGCGATCAGAAAAGCCGCGGAAAGATTCAAAATTCCCCAGGGATCGAAAATTGAAATTCCTCCGGTTACCTCCTACCCGGTTTTTTTGAACTATGTAGGGGATCTGACCGAGTTTGATATTATCTGCCGCGAACGGAGCGCCGTTTCGCAGGCCCAAAAATTCCGCGCGGTAAAGGATGAAGAAGAAATAAAAATTTACCGGAAGGCGGCCGGGATTACCAACATCCTGACAGAGCTTCTTGAAAAAAACGTCCGTTCGGGGAAGATCAAAACCGAGATGGACGCGGCTCTGTTTATTGAAACCGAAGCGCGCAGGCGCGGCTGTGAAGGAACGGGTTTTGAAACCCTTGCCGCGGGGCCGGAGCGGAGCTGGAGCATCCACGCCTTTCCCGCCTGTACCGGAGCGGCCTTCGCGGGGCAGGGCCTCTCCATTCTGGATTTCGGCCTCAGGCTCGCCGGTTACACCACGGACGTGACCCTTACCTTCGCGCGGGACCCGGACGCTCCGCAGGAGAAGCTCCTTGGCCTTACCGAAAGGGCCTATAAGCTTGCCCTGGGAATGGCGCAGAACGGCGCGTCCGCCCGGAACATCGCCGCGGCTGTGGACGGACACTTTGCCAAGTCAAAGAAGGCCATGCCCCACGCCCTTGGGCACGGCATAGGCCTTGAAGAACACGAGGACCCGCCGCTGAGAAACCGGGAGGACAATACCTGGATTCTTGAACCGGGCATGGTCTTTACCCTGGAGCCCGGCCTCTACGATCCGGTCTGCGGCGGCTGCCGGCTGGAAAATGACATTCTTATGACCGAAACGGGCCCGGAGGTTCTTACCAACGCGGGAATTATACGGCTGTAGTGAGGCGTTTCGGATAACCGGTTTTGAAATCGCCCGTGTTTCCGCCGCGTCACCGCGGCGCGGCCGCTGTCACTATCGTACTTGCGCGACCCTCCCCCGATAAAGTATGCTTGACAAATGAAGGTTTGGATTAAACTGCTGGCCGGCTCCGTATTGGGTATCATAGTTGGCTTTCTGCTGCCCCTTGATAATCAGACGGCGCTTGCCGCTCTTGCGTGGCTTGAAAAACTGGCCCTGGGAATGGGCCGTTACGCCCTTGTCCCCATTCTGGTTTTTTCCCTTACCATTGCCGTTTATGAACTCCGTCAGGATGGTCAATTCTGGCCGCTGATATTAAAAAATTTTCTGATCATTATCGGCGCTTCCCTCTTTGTCATCAGTTCCGGAATTCTCGTTACCCTTTTTTTTCCGCCGGCGCGCATACCCATTCTGATTGAGGAACAGCTTGAAGCCATCAGCCTCAACACGGCGGGGAATATTATCGATCTTTTTCCGCCGAACATGCTTGGCGTCCTTGCCGGTGACGGCATATATCTCTTTCCCGTGTGCGTCTTCGCTTTCTTTCTGGGCATGGGCCTCTCCTATGATCGCAATTACACCAAGCCGGTTATTTCCATACTGGACTCGCTGTCCCGGATTTTCTACCATGTGTCCTCGTTCTTTTCGGAGATCCTCGGCTTCATCATGATTGCCCTTTCCTGTTACTGGGCGATCCGTTTCCACGGCGTGTTGCGCGCCGATGTATTCCGGGATATTGTCGTCCTTCTGGGAATCTTCGGCGTTGTACTTGGCTTCGGCATTCTTCCCCTTTTTCTGTATTTTGTTCAGCCGGGGATCAACCCCTGGAACGTACTCTACGGATCCCTCGGGCCGGCGGTGGCGGCGTTCTTTTCGGGTGACATCAATTTTACCTTTCCGGTGCTGCTGCGCCACGTAAAGGAAAATTTCGGCGTCCGCAGGCGTTCCAACGCGGTAAGCCTGACCCTCTTTACCACCTTCTGCCGCGGGGGAAGCGCCATGGTCGCGGCGATTGCCTTTATTGTCATCATCAAATCCTATTCCAGCCTGGGCATCAGCGCCTTCGATGTCTTTTCCATCGGCATCAGGGCCTTCGGCATTTCCTTCCTCCTTGCCCGGCACCCCGGCGACGGCGCCTATACCGCCCTGGCGGTGCTCTGTATCGGCTATGGCCGCGGTTTTGAGGCGGGCTACCTCATCCTCAAACCGCTGGCTTTCTATCTCATTGCCGTGGGAACTTTTCTTGACGTAATGATAAGTTCCTTCGCGTCCTGCGCGGTTGCCCGGACCAGCGGTTTCCTCGAAGAAAAAAATGTCGTACATTTTATCTGAGCGGCCGGCTTCCGGCGCTTTATTGTTTGTCAGGCAATGAATTGGCTGATTCCCTGCCTGACAGAATCAAGTCTGCGGAGTATAACATGGTGAATTTTTATGGAAATCAATCAGGAATTTATTGACGCCCTCGCGGTTGACGAATCCGCCTTAATCAGGAAAATTGCCGAAGAATTAAAAATCAGTCCCGCCCAGGTTGAGGCGGTGACGGTTCTTCTTGCAGACGGGAGCAGCGTTCCCTTCATCGCGCGCTACCGGAAGGAAAAGACCGGCAGCCTTGACGAGGTACAGGTGCGGGAAATTGAACACAGGGCGGCAAGCGGCAGGAATCTGGAAAAGCGGCGCATCGAAATCATCCGGGGAATATTCGAGCAGGGAAAACTTACGGAAGCCCTGTACGAAAATATCCGCGGGGCCGCCACGCTCGCGGAGCTTGAGGACATCTATTCGCCCTACAGGCGGAAGAAGAAAACCAGGGGCATGCTGGCGGCGGAGAGGGGCCTGGAGCCGCTTGCGCGGGCGATGAAAGAGATGGAAGCGGAAGCCCTGCTCGCAAAGGCCGCCGGGTTTATCAGGGAGGACGCCGAACATCCGGAACTGTCTGTCGCGTCCGCGGAGGAGGCCCTGCAGGGGGCGATGGACATCATCGCGGAAGAAATTTCGCAGGACAGCGAAAACCGCGCCCGGATAAAAGCCTTCTACCTTAAAGACGGCAGGATCATCGTAAAAGGCTCGGGCAAGCCCGGCGTGGGCGACGAAGATGCGAAAAAAACTTCCACCTATCAGATGTACTGGGATTATACGGAATCCCTCTCCGGCATCAAGCCCCACCGTATCCTTGCCATCAACCGGGGCGAACGTGACGAAGCGCTTGATGTTACCATCGACGTTGATGAAAACGCCGCCGCCGAAATGCTTCAGCGCGGCTGCGAGATTCACAACGACTATCACAAGACGGCGATTGAGGACGGCCTCAAGCGGCTTCTCTCGCCTGCCGTTATACGCGAGATACGCGGGGATCAGGGCGATGCCGCGGACGATCACGGCATTTCGGTGTTCAGCGAAAATTTGAAAAACCTGCTCCTGCGGCAGCCCATCAAGGGAACCCGGGTACTGGGCATAGACCCCGGCATCAGGACCGGTACCAAATGTGCCTTTCTCGACGATACGGGCAAATACCTGGGGAACATTGTCATCTACAACCACAAGGTTGAGGAGGCGAAGCGGCTCATCGTTGAAGGAATCCGGCAGTACGATGTACAGCTTGTTGCCGTGGGGAACGGTACGGGCAGCAGGGAAGTGCAGGAGATCATTACCGCCCTCATTGCGGAGAACGGCCTGGAAGTTCTCTACACCGTGGTTGACGAAGACGGCGCTTCCGTGTATTCGGCCAGTGACATTGCCAGGGAGGAATTCCCCGATCTTGATCTGACCATCAGGGGCGCCATTTCCATAGGCCGCCGTCTCCAGGACCCGTTGGCGGAACTGGTCAAGATCGATCCCAAGTCTATCGGCGTGGGTCTTTACCAGCACGACGTGAACCAGAGAAAACTTTCCGAAACCCTCGACGAAGTGGTCTCTTCGGTGGTAAACAACGTGGGAGTAAACCTCAACACCGCAAGCGTTTCACTCCTCCGGTACGTGTCCGGCATAAACAGCTCCCTTGCGCGGAAGATAGTGGAGTACCGGAACGAAAAGGGCCGCATCGCAAGCCGCGGGGAGCTTACCCTGGTGCCCGGCATGGGGCCGAAAAGTTACGAGCAGTGCGCGGGTTTCCTCAAGATTCCCGAAAGCGCCGAACCTCTGGACAATACCTGGGTACATCCGGAGAATTACGCGGTCGCCAGGGAAATCCGTGAAACCATAACCATTACCGGCAGCCTCAGTTCCGCCGCCGCCGGGGGTTTAAAGGAAAAGCACGGCATCGGCGATGCCACCCTCCGGGACATTGAAAACGAACTGCGCAAACCCGGCCGCGATCCGAGGGATGATTACCCAAAGCCCATTATGCGCAAGGGAGTGGTAAACTTTGAGGACCTCAGCGAAGGAATGATGATCACCGGCAAGATTAAAAACGTGGTGGACTTCGGCGCCTTTGTAGACCTGGGCATAAAGGAAACCGCCCTGGTTCACATTTCCGAAATGAGCGACCGTTTTATCAAAGACCCGCTTGAAGCGGTAAAGGCCGGCGATGTGCTGGAATTCAGAATCATCAGCCTGGACAGGGACAGGCGGCGGATCGGGCTTTCGCGGAAGGCCCCGGACGCGGCCCGGAACGCCGCGGACGGCCTCCGGCGCGGCGGCGGCGTTTCGCGTGATGGCGGCGCCCGGCCCGCCGCCGGCGGGCATGACAACGGCGGGCATAACGGGCACGGGGGAATCCGCGGCGGAGAAAAGAAGAAAGCGCTCGCCGGAGAAAAACCCGCCGGCGGCGGGCAGCGTGACACGGCCGCCCGCGGCGGGGATTCGCATAACGGCAGCCCGCGCGGCGGGGCGGCGGGCCCGGCGGGCGGCGGCAATGCCGGCTTCAGCCACAGACGGCCGGGGCAGCCGGCGCCGCGTCCCCGGGATGACGATGGCGTCATGTATAACCCCTTTGCCGAAGCCTTCAAAAACATGGGCAAAAAGAAATGAGCGGGGGGTCCGGCTTTGGCGGAAACGGGGACGCCGTCCTTGAAGCCGGACTTCGGCGCATTGCTGAAACGGATTCGGACGCCGCCGGGTTGATAGACTGCCGGCGGCAGACCATCCTTGAACTTCTTGAAAGGTACATCGCCGAGATAGAACTCTTTAACTCCGCCTACGGTCTTGTAAAAGTACAGGACCGCCGGGAACTGATCGTCAGGCACATCCTTGACTCCCTTGCCCCGCTGGGAATAATCGCGCGGCTGCTGGCGCCGCCGGCAGGGGACGCCGCGGCCGCGGGTGAAGCGCCGGCCGCCGCCGCCGTTCCCCGCGCCGCCGATGTGGGTTCCGGCGCGGGCCTCCCCGGCATTCCCCTTGCCATCGCCATGCCCCGCGTGAATTTTACCCTCATTGAACGGATGAAGCGGCGGGCGGGCTTTCTGCGCAACACTCTGGCG
>JAISND010000168.1 GCA_031276615.1 Treponema sp.
CGGCCCTTTTCGGCTTTGCCCGGACACTGGTCAGTCTGCTTGACGAGGGGGCGTCCGCCGCCGGGGTCGCGGCGGGCGGCGGCAGTGCGGAGGGCGAAGGCGGCCCTGCCGGACGGCGGCCCCTGCGGCTCGCCGCGGTATTCGATTCCCGAACCCCGACCTTCCGGCACAAAAAATACAGCGAGTACAAGGCAAACCGGCAAAAAGCCCCGGAGGATCTCCACGCCCAGGTGCCGCTGGTGGAGGAGCTGCTGTCCGCCCTTGGCGTTCCCGCCCTGCGGGTGGACGGTTTTGAGGCGGACGACATCATCGCGACTCTGGCGGAGAAATGCAAAAAAGAAAAAAGGCAGTGCTATATCCTTTCCTCGGACAAGGATCTCCTTCAGCTTGTCGGGGAGGGAGTCTATGAGCTGCGGCCGCAAAAAAGTTCAAAGGGCGATGCCGCCGCGGGCGGCGGCCTTGCCTGGGAACTGGTGGGGCCCGCGGAAGTAAAAGCCGAATGGGGCGTCGTTCCCCAAAAGGTGCTCGACCTCCTTTCCCTTACCGGGGACAGTTCGGACAACATTCCCGGCGTCAAGGGCATAGGCGAAAAAACCGCGGTAAAACTCATGGCCCGCTACGGCTCCCTGGACGAAATATACAGAAACATCGCCGGTATCGAGGGCGCGGCAGGCAAAAAACTTGCCGAAGGGAAGGAAAGCGCCTATATTTCGCGGGATCTGATCAGGCTGGAATGCGCCGTCCCCCTGCCGGTAAAGGATATCGAGGAGCTTTCCGTGGAAAACCTGAACCGCCCGGCCGGGGCGCGGGTCCTCTTCCGGGAGGGGATACGCCAGAGCGCGAAACAGCTTGATCCGAAAACAGGCGGCGGGGGGGAGGCGCGGTCCGGGACGGAAACGCCGGCGGCGTCCGCCCCCGCGGCGCGGTTCAGCATCGTGGAAGCCGCGCCGGAGGACAGCGCCCTGCTGGGCGGCGGCGTGTACGAAACAATTCTTGAGCTTGACAAACTCAGGGCCCTCTTCGCCGAGGCAAAGAAACAGAAACTTCTGGCCCTGGATTTTGAAACCGATTCCCTTGACGCCTGGAACTCAAAGCCCATCGGCATCTCCCTCGCCCTGCGGCCGAAGGAGGCCTTTTACGCGCCGGTTGCCCCGCACCGGGGAATCAGGGCGGCCGGCGAAGGGGAAGACGGGAAAAACGCCGATGCGGAAAACGCCGGTACGGAAAAAGCGCCCTTCCTCGATCCCCAAAAGGTACGCAGCCTCCTTGCGCCCCTCCTTGCCGACAGGAACATGACCGTTATTGCGCATAACGCAAAGTTCGATTACAAGGTAAGCCGGGGCTGGGGCATCGGACGCTGGCAGTGCAGAATCTGGGATACGATGGTCGCGGCCTGGCTTGCGGATCCCGAGCGGAACAATTATTCTCTGGATTCGCTGGCGTCCTATGTCTTTAACTATACTCCCGTAGCGTACAGGGACATCGTGCCCAAGGACCGCGCCTTTGACTGGGTTCCGCTGGAAACGGCCTGCCGCTATTCCGCGGAAGACGCCGACCTCTGTCTCAGAATGAAGCAATACCTTGAGCCCCGGCTTGAAAAGGCCGGAGCCCTGGAACTTTTTACGGGCCTGGAAATGCCCCTGCTCCCCATTCTTGCGGAAATGGAAGGGGCGGGAATCAAGATAGAACCCAGGGTGCTGAAAAGTTACGGTCAGGAACTCTTTGCGGAGCTTAACCGCATTCAGGATGAAACCTGGAAAATTGTAGGCCATCAGTTCAACCTTGCCTCTCCGAAACAACTGCAGGAAGTGCTTTTTACAGAACGAAAACTCAAACCGGGAAAGAAAACCAAAACCGGTTATTCCACCGACGTGGATGTGCTGGAGGAGCTTTCCCGGGAAGATCCGGTGCCCGATCTGATCCTCCGGCACCGGACTCTGGCAAAACTCAAGTCCACCTACGTTGACGCCCTGGCGGATCTGGCGGACAGGGAAGGCCGGCTCCACACCAACTTTGTTCAGACCGGTACCGCCACGGGACGCCTTTCCAGCCGCGATCCCAATCTCCAGAACATCCCCATCCGCGACGAGGAGGGGCGCCGCATACGGGAAGCCTTTATCGCCAGGCCGGGCTGCGTGCTCATCTCCGCCGACTACAGCCAGATAGAACTCGTCGTGCTTGCGCATCTTTCGGAGGACGAAGGCCTCTGTTCGGCCTTCCGCGAGGGAAAGGATGTCCATGCCCGCACCGCGGCCCTCATCTTCGGCATTGACGAAAGCGAAGTGGACGGAAGCCGCCGCCGTATCGCCAAGACCATCAACTTCGGCGTGATGTACGGCATGAGCGCCTTCCGTCTTGCCAACGAACTGAGGATCAGCCGCACCGAGGCGGCGGCCTTTATCGACGCCTACTTCAAAACCTACGCGGGGGTCAGCCGCTTTATCGAAGGGCTTGTCAGAAAAACCGAAGAGACCGGCTATGCCTCGACCATCCTGGGGCGGCGGCGCTATATCCCCGCCATCAATTCCCGAAACAAGACCGAAAAAGCCGCGGCCGAAAGGGTTGCGGTTAACACCCCCATCCAGGGTTCCGCCGCGGACATCGTCAAGACCGCCATGCTGCGCCTGGACAGGCGGCTAAGCGACGAAAAAAGCGCCGCCCGCCTGCTGCTGCAGGTTCACGATGAACTTATCCTGGAGTGCCCGAAGGAAGAGGCTCCGGCCGCGGCCAGGCTGACGCAGGAAGTAATGGAACAGGCCGCGAAACTCCGCGTACCCCTGCGGGTCAGCGTGGAAACCGGCAGGCGCTGGGGGGATTTTCATTAGGCCCGGCAGATCCGCTTTGAAGGTCTGCGCATAAACAGCTGGAGCGTCAGGCGAAGTACGGGACCGGAACATTGGACCTGTTCAATAACCCGGTTGGTCATCTGAAAGCCCGCGGTTCTCTTGCAAGTCCTGTAATTTCTCGCCAACAACCGAAGTTTTTAAACAACTCTATTGAGCCTGTCCCAAAACTAATTGACTGTGCGCTCACGCGCACGATTTTGGGCCAGGCTCTTGCAGTTTTTCAGGTTTTCATCCTTGCAAAACTGCGATCTTTAAGGTTGCTTTCCCAAAACTTCAGTTTTGGGAAAGCTTCTATTGTCTTTTAAATACCCCACTACGGCTCCATAAGCGTCCGGTTTAGGCTTGTCGTCCTCCATTCCGCAGGCCCCGCCGGCCGCCATTGCACCCTGTGGTAAAATATTTAAGCAAATGCGCAGGGCGCCTGACCCCTGCGTGCATGCTCTTGACATTTTTCTTCTGTTACTATATATAGAAACACAGGACAACGTTTCTTTGTATGGAAGCAATATCAAACGGATGATCGGGGATTGTTTTACAGGACGGAAGCCTTGGGAGCCTGTTGCACTTGCAGGTTTTTGCGCCACTTTGGGCCGTAAAAACCACGATAAACTGGCTCCTTTGGGAGTTTGCAAAGCAAAAAATCACCTAATCGGCGATTTTGGAGGTTTTATGCGTGAAGCGCAACAAACTCCCGGGCAGTCCTGGCCGAATCGAAGCGGGGGTAAGCATGAGCATTGAACAGCGGGGCATCGAAGCGCCGCCCAGCCTTGAAGAAGTAAAGTCTCTGGCCGAAGAGTACCGGCGGATACCCCTCTGGAAAAGCGTCCCTGCCGGGGGGCACAGCCCCGCGGACGTGTTTTTGGCGCTTAAAAACCTGAGCCGCCAGTGTTTCATCCTTGAAAGCCTTGAAGACCCCCAACGCTGGGGACGCTACACCTTCATTGGCTACGATCCGAGACTGGAAATTACGTGCAGCAACGGAACAGTCAGGATCAGGAACGGCGCCACCCTGTGCTTTGAGACGGGGGATCCCGGTTCCTACATCAAGCAGATTCTTGACGACAACCGAAGCCCCGTGCTGCCGGGGCTGCCGCCCTTTACCGGCGGCCTGGTGGGCTACTTTTCCTACGACTACATCAAGTACAGCGAGCCCAGCCTCAAGCTGGACGCCCCTGACGGGGAAGGTTTCAAAGACGCGGATCTTATGCTTTTTGACAGGCTCATCGCCTTTGACAATCACGAAAAGAAAATTCTCATCATCATCAATATCAGCGCCGGGGCGGTGGAGGAAAATTACCGGCGCGCCCGGGGAGAGCTTGAACATCTCGCGGACATTATTGACAGGGGCGAGAAGGTTTCCCCAAAGCCGCTGAAAATCCGCTCACCCTTCCGCGCGCTCTTTGATCGCGGCCGGTATTGTTCCATGGTTGAGCAGGCCAGGCATCATATCAGGGAAGGTGATATTTTTCAGGTGGTTCTTTCCAACCGGCTTGACGCCGACATAGACGGAAGCCTCTTTGACGCCTACCTTGTTATGCGCAGGCTGAATCCTTCGCCCTATATGTTTTACTTTTCCAGCGACGATATAGAAATAGCCGGCGCTTCCCCGGAGACTCTGGTGAAACTTGAAAACGGAACCCTGTTTACCTTTCCGCTGGCGGGCACCCGGCCGCGGGGCAGAAACGCGGAGGAGGACGCCGCCCTTGAGAAGGAACTGCTTGCCGATCCGAAGGAGCTTGCCGAGCACAACATGCTGGTTGATTTGGGGCGTAACGACATCGGAAGGATCAGCAGGTTCGGCAGCGTTGAGGTGGAAAAGTACCTTTCGATAGAGCGGTTTTCCCATGTCATGCACATCGGATCCACGGTGCGCGGTTCCATTCAGGAGGGGAAAACAGCCCTCGACGCGATTGACGCGGTGCTGCCCGCGGGAACCCTGTCGGGCGCGCCGAAGATACGCGCCTGCGAGATCATCAACAGGCTGGAGGGCAGCAGGCGGGGAATCTACGGCGGCGCCATCGGCTACATCGCCTTTACCGGAAACATGGATACCTGTATTGCCATACGGATCGCATTCAAGAAAAACGGCAAGGTCTTTGTCCGTTCCGGCGCGGGGATAGTGGCGGACAGCGTGCCGGAAAAGGAATTCGAGGAGTGTAACAACAAAATGAAAGCGGTCATCAGCGCGCTGGAAGAGGCGGGAGGCGGCGAATGATACTGCTCATCGACAATTACGACAGCTTTTCCTTCAACCTCTACCAGCTTATCGGGACAATAAATCCCGGCGTTAAAGTTATACGCAACGACGAGCTTTCCCTTGCCGAGATTGTGGTGCTCCGCCCCAGCCACATCGTGATTTCGCCGGGGCCGGGAAGGCCGGGCGATGCGGGAATCTGCGAGCCGGCGATAGCCGGTTTCGCGGGGAAGATACCCATTTTGGGAGTCTGCCTCGGACACCAGGGAATCTGCGAAGTCTTCGGCGCCACCGTATCCTACGCGAAGCATCTTATGCACGGGAAGGCTTCCCAAATAAGCCTGGACCTTTCCTGCCCCGTGTTCGCCGGGCTTCCGCCGGTCATTACGGGCGCGCGCTATCACTCGCTTGCCGCCGCGGCTGACACCATACCCGACACCCTCGCCGTCACCGCCCGCAGCGACGACGGAGAGATTATGGGCGTCCGCCACCGGGAGTACGCCGTGTATGGGGTGCAGTTTCACCCTGAATCGATTTTGACGCCGGAGGGCGGAAAGATTATTTCCAATTTTTTGCAGTGCGGGATTTAGTCTTGGACCCCGCCGCACATGAAAACGCAGAGGAGTAACACATGATAAAAGAAGCGATCTTAAAAGCGGCTAACAGGGAAAACCTTGGCTATGAAATGGCCAGGGCGGTTATGGATGAAATAATGGAAGGAAAGGCCAGCGACATTCAGATGGCCGCCTTCCTTACAGCCATGTCGGTAAAGGGTGAAACCATTGACGAGATCACCGCTTCCGCCGCGGGCATGCGCAGCCACTGTATCAGGATACTTCACGACATGGATGTGCTTGAAATTGTCGGTACCGGCGGCGACCATTCCAATTCGTTTAACATTTCAACCACCTCGGCGCTGGTTATCTCCGCGGCGGGCATCCCTGTGGCAAAGCACGGCAACCGCGCGGCGTCGAGCAAGTCCGGGGCAGCCGACGTGCTTGAAAGCCTCGGCGTTAATATATCCGTTCCGCCGGAACAAAGCCTCAGCCTGCTCAAAAACATCAACCTCTGTTTCCTCTTTGCCCAGAACTACCATATTTCGATGAAGTACGTTGCCCCCGTACGGAAGGAGCTGGGCATCAGGACGATCTTCAACATCCTCGGCCCCCTGGTGAATCCCGCGGGCGCGAACATGGAACTCCTCGGGGTCTATGACGAGGATCTCATCGAGCCTATGGCGAAGGTGCTTGTCAAGCTCGGGGTAAAAAGCGGCATGGTGGTCTATGGCCGGGACGGGCTGGACGAAATTTCGACAAGCTCCCCTACCAGCGTCTGCGAGCTTCGTCCGGGATCGGACGGCGATTTCAGGTCCTATGTGATTGAGCCGGAACAGTTCGGCTTTAAGCGCTGCGGGAAGGAAGAGCTTGCGGGAGGAACCCCGGCGGAGAACGCGAAAATTACCAGGGATATTCTCGCCGGCGTGAAGGGCCCCAGGCGGGACGCGGTGCTGCTTAATTCGGCGGCGGGGATACACATCGCCCGGCCGGAGCTTTCCATCGCGGACGGAATAGAAATAGCCGCCGAAATCATTGATTCGGGCAGGGCCCTGGCGCAGCTGGAGCGTTTCGTCAGCCTGTCCCGCGAAGCCGTGTCCGTATCCGGCGCGTCCGGAAAGTGAACGCGGCAAAATGATCCTTGACGAGATAGCGGCCCGCACCCGGCTGCGGGTGGCAAAGGCCAGGGAGATTGTATCCGCCGCTGAAGTGTACAGACAGGCGGCGGCGCTTGCCGGACGCGGCGCGGGGGCCGGAACGGAATCCGGCGGGACGGCGGCTCCCTTTGCCCGCGCCCTTGCCGCGCCGGGCCTTTCTTTCATCTGCGAGGTGAAGAGGGCGTCCCCTTCAAAGGGACTTATCGCCGCGGATTTTCCCTACCTTCAAATCGCGAAGGACTATGAGGCGGCGGGCGCGGCGGCGATTTCGGTACTCACCGAGCCGGAATTTTTCAGGGGCAGCGACAGGCACCTCAGGGAGATAGCCGCCGGGACGCGGATACCGGTTCTGCGGAAGGACTTTATCATTGACGCCAGCCAGATCTGTGAGGCGAAACTGCTGGGCGCTTCGGCGGTACTTCTTATATGCGCCCTTCTTGATACGGAAACCCTTGCCTCCTTTATAAAAACCGCGCGGGAACTGGAACTTTCCGCCCTGGTGGAAATTCACAATGAGGCTGAAGCGGATTCCGCGCTGAAGGCGGGCGCGCTGATTGCCGGAATCAACAACCGGGACCTTCGCACCTTTGAAGTTGATCTCGGCCTTACCGCCCGCCTGCGGAAGCTCCTTCCGCCGGGCGTTATTGTCGTGGCGGAAAGCGGAGTCAGGACGCCTGCCGACATTCGCATGCTGGAGGAACAGCATGTCGACGCGGTACTTGTCGGCGAAAGCCTGATGCGCGCGCCGGACAAAAAAAAATATCTGGCGGAGCTGAGAAGTGGGCTGCGGCAAAATTAAAATCTGCGGCCTGTTCCGTGAAGCGGACATTGAATACGCGAACGAGGCGAAGCCCGATTATATCGGCTTTGTGTTTGCCGAAAGCAGGCGGCAGATTACGCCGGCCCTGGCGGAACGCCTGCGGCGGAGGCTGGGGGCGGGCATCGTTCCGGTCGGCGTTTTTGTGGACGGCCCCTGCGAAGAAATTGCCGCCCTGTACCGGAACGGCGTCATCGACATCGCCCAGCTTCACGGGCATGAGGACGGGGCCTATGCCGCGAAGCTCAAAGACCTGAGCGCCGGCGGCGGGAGGGGGGCAGTTCCGGTGATTAAGGCGATTGCGGGGGGGGACGGCGCGGCGCAGGCCGCCGGGCAAATTTTCGCGGCGGCGGACTTTTTGCTGCTGGACAGCGGCGCGGGCAGCGGCAGAACCCTTGACTGGGCTGCCCTGCATCCGCTGCTTTCCGGCGCCGCCTTCGCGCGCAGGCCCTGGTTCCTTGCCGGCGGCATCGGCCTGCACAACATAGCGGAAGCCCTGCGACTGGGCCCCTTTGGTATCGACATTTCAAGCGGCGCGGAAAGGGACGGAATCAAGGACAGGGAGAAGATCCTGCGGCTGGTGGAGCAGGTTCATGCTTCCCGGCAGACTGAAATTCATGGAGTATAACAGGATGAGCAAGGGAAGATTCGGCGAATACGGCGGCCGGTATATTCCGGAAACGCTGATGAACGAAATCATCAATCTGGAAAAGGCCTACAACTATTATAAAAACGAACCCGGCTTTACCGCGGAACTGGATGATCTCAACAGAAATTACGCGGGGCGGCCGTCGCTTCTTTACTACGCGGAGAAGATGAGCCGCGATCTGGGCGGCGCAAAGATATACCTCAAGCGGGAGGACCTTAACCACACGGGTTCCCACAAGATCAACAACGTGCTTGGCCAGACCCTGCTTGCCAAAAAGATGGGTAAGACCCGGATCATCGCCGAAACCGGCGCGGGCCAGCACGGCGTGGCGGCGGCGACCGCGGCGGCGCTTCTTGACATGGAGTGCGAAATTTTCATGGGCA
This sequence comes from Treponema sp., assembly GCA_031276615.1. GTDB lineage: Bacteria > Spirochaetota > Spirochaetia > Treponematales > Breznakiellaceae > JAISAK01. The sequence goes on from JAISND010000168.1 coordinate 8,601, forward strand.
GGGAAGATACCGAACGGCAGGCCCTCAACGTGTACCGCATGGAGCTGTTAGGCGCAAAGGTTAATCCCGTCGATTCCGGTACCCGGACCCTCAAGGACGCGGTGAACGAAACCATGCGGGAATGGGTCAGCCGGGTACATGACACCCATTATGTGCTGGGTTCCGTGATGGGCCCCCATCCCTTTCCCACGATAGTACGCGACTTTCAGAGCGTCATCGGCAGGGAAGCGCGGGAACAGATACTTCGGAAAGAGGGAAAGCTTCCCGCGGCGGTTTTGGCCTGCGTAGGCGGCGGCAGCAACGCTATGGGACTTTTCTATCATTTTATTCCCGACAGGACGGTGCGCCTCGTCGGCTGCGAGGCGGCGGGGCTTGGCCTCGACAGCGGAAAACACGCGGCCGCCATTGCCAGGGGCAGCGTCGGGATTTTTCACGGCATGAAGTCCTACTTCTGCCAGAACGCCGAAGGCCAAATCGCGCCGGTCTACTCAATTTCCGCGGGGCTGGATTATCCGGGCATAGGCCCCGAACACGCATGGCTCAACGACACGGGCCGCGCGGAATACGTGCCCGTTACCGACGAAGAGGCGGTCTCCGCTTTTGAACACCTTGCGCGGACAGAGGGCATCATCTGCGCCGTTGAAAGCGCCCACGCGGCCGCCCATGCGCGAAAAATCGCGGGAGGTTTCGGCAGGGACGAAAGCCTCATCATCTGTCTTTCCGGCAGGGGGGACAAGGATGTTTCGGCAATCGCGAAATACCGGGGGAAGAAAATCAATGAGTAACCTGACTGTTGTTTTTTCAGGAGGCGATTGCCGTTGCAATCGCGAAATACCGGGGGAAGAAAATCAATGAGTAATATCGGCAGGGCTTTTCGGCGGGCGGACGGTAAAAAACGCGGGGCCTTTATCGGCTTTGTTACCGGCGGCGATCCGGACATCGGGAAGAGCGAAGAATTTATTCTGGGGATGGCCGGCGCCGGCGCGGATCTGATTGAAATCGGCATCCCCTTTTCAGACCCCATCGCCGAGGGCCCGGTGATTCAGGAAGCAAACATCCGCGCCCTTTCCGCCGGCGCGACCGTGGAAAAGATGTTCGGCCTTGTGGAAAGGGTCCGCGAAAAAACCGCGGTGCCCCTGGTGTTTCTGACTTACCTCAACCCGGTTTTCCGTTACGGTTACGACGCCTTTTTCAGGCGCGGCAGGCAGGCGGGCCTTGACGGAATCGTTATCCCCGATCTTCCCTTTGAGGAACAGCCGGAACTGCGGGAAATTGCCGCGAAACACGGAATCGATCTTGTTTCGCTCATTGCCCCCACTTCCGAGGCGCGGATAAAAGAAATAGCCAGGGCCGCGGCGGGATTCATCTACGTGGTTTCGTCAATGGGCGTTACCGGAATCCGCAGCGAGATTAAAACCGACCTTGCCTCGATAATTGCCGCGGTCAGGTCGGTAACCGACATACCCGTTGCCGTCGGTTTTGGCATACATACCCCGGCGCAGGCCGCCGAAATGGCGAAAATCGCCGACGGCGTCATCGTGGGAAGCGCCATTGTCAAAATCGCAGCCGAGTACGGGGAAAACGCGGCGCCGCACATTTCCCGTTATGTGAAAGAAATGAAGGAAGCCGTTGCCGGTACGGAAGGATGAATATATGGCGCATAACAAATTTGTCCGGCCCGGCCGGTATTGGACCTGTGAGGCAGGATATATGCGCCGCTATACGGCGGCGGGGAAGCTGCCGGCGAAAATCGTACCGCCCCCCTGAATGTGTTCCAGCAGTTTTTGTTTGCACCTTGCGTATTCCGCAAACAGTACGCCGGATTTTTCCGCATCGCCGTACACCTTCCATGGACCGCAGAGCTTGCAATGCGCTCCCTTGTGGCGTATAAAGCCCAGCACATCCTCCGGCGGGTAGCCCAGGAAAAAGCCCACCTCGTGCGGGAATTCCGGCGATTGCCTGAAGCGCCCCGCAAGAAAGGCCAGGTACTCCGTTACGCTTCCCGCCGCCGGATAGCCGAATTCCGGCAGGGCATGGCGAATAACAGGCCGCCGGAGGGTTAACTCCAGCAGGACAGGCCGATAGACAAAGATAATGGTGTTCTTCTCCTGCCTTTTGATTGGCACACAGCGCAGGCCGCAGGTGGAGACCTTGTGAATTGGCGCGGCCTTCCACCATCCCGGTTTCGGAAAAAGCGCGGCCGGCTTGTACCCGGCGAGTACCGGAGCGCAATGAATCGCAAGGGTCAATTCAAATTCCCGATGCACGCCGCGTGTCATACATGCCTTTTTTGCCGGCCGGGGGCTTCCCCCTGAAGGGCTTCCCCGGAGGCTTCGGTTTAACCCGCAAGCCGTTTGCCCAGTTCAAGGCACTTTGCGAGGGCGCCTTCGTCAGGAAGCTGCTGGGTTATTATTCCCTCACCGTCTACAAGGGCGCCCAGCGATTTCATTCGATCAACCCAATCCCGCATCCACTGTCCGTCACCCCAATCGTAGGAGCCAAAAAGCCCCAGGGACTTGCCGCCGATCTCCGCCTGTCCCAGCTTGGCGATAAAGGGTTCCATTTCGTCCTCTTCCAGCACCTCGGAGCCCATAGCCGGGCATCCGAAAGCCAGGGCCTGGGCTTCTTTGACCATATCCGGCGTGGTTTCGGCTGCCGTTTTTAGTATGGCCTCAGCGCCGCCCTCGCTTGCGCCTTTGGCCACCTGTTTTGCCATAAGC